>CAZVNK010000036.1:11303-12920 GCA_964628115.1 uncultured Ignavibacteriaceae bacterium
CCTTTCGCTTGTCCGGAACTGGTGCCGGGCCGCCTATTTCAGCGTGGCGAGGTAGTCGATCAGTTCCTTGCGCCTGGCGGCATCAGGCATGCCGGCGAAGACCATGCGGGTGCCGGGCACCAGCTTGCGCGGATCGGTCAGCGTGCCGTTGATCGCCGCCGCGACACACATTTCCGCGCTGTCCAGATACACCCCCGCATCCTTGGTCCCGGAACGACCCGGAAAATTGCGGTTGAACGAACGCACCGAAACCGCGCCGGTCGACGGGGCCTGACCCATACCGATACACGGCCCGCACCCGGACTCGATAATCCGCGCGCCCGATGAGATAATATCGGTCAACGCGCCGTTGGCCGCGATCGCCTCGAACACCTGTTTGGAACCGGGGCTGATCGTCATTGAAACATCGGGATGCACCTTTTTGCCCTTGAGCAGTTTCGCGGTCATCATCAAATCGGCCAGCGATGAGTTGGTGCAACTGCCGACACAAACCTGATTGACTTTGATATCTTTGAGCTTTTTGACTTCGATCACGTTGTCCGGGGAATGCGGCTGCGCCACCAGCGGCTCCAGCTTGTCCAGGTTGATCTCCACCACGCGGGCGTATTCCGCGTCCGGATCGGCTTCCATCTTGCGATACGCCTTGATCCGTTTTTGCAGTTTCAAAAAGTCTTTGGTGCGCTCATCGGTGGGGAAGACCGACGTTGTCGCGCCCAGTTCCGCGCCCATGTTGGTTATCGTGGCGCGTTGGGGGACTGTCAGCGATGCCACGCCCGGGCCGCCGTATTCGATCACCTTGCCGACGCCGCCTTTCACCGTCAGGATGCGAAGCACTTCCAGAATAATATCCTTGGCCGCAACGAATGGCTGGAGTTTGCCGGTCAACCGGACATTGATTACTTCCGGCATCTTCAAATAAAATGGGCCGCCGCCCATCGCCACTGCTACGTCGAGACCGCCCGCGCCCATCGCGAGCATGCCGATCCCGCCACCGGTGGGGGTGTGCGAATCGGAGCCGAGTAGAGTCTTGCCGGGTGCTCCGAATCGCTCCAAATGCACCTGATGACAGATGCCGTTGCCGGGCCGTGAAAAGAATATGCCGTATTTCGATGCCACCGTCTGCAAATACTGGTGGTCGTCGGCGTTTTCGAATCCGGACTGAAGCATGTTATGGTCGACATACGATACCGACAGCTCGGTCTTGACCTTGTTCAAACCCAGCGCCTCGAACTGCAGATATGCCATCGTCCCGGTGGCATCCTGAGTCAGGGTTTGATCGATTTTTATCGCGATATCCTCGCCGGGATTCATCTTGCCCGATACGAGGTGTTCGGAGATAATTTTTTGTGTGAGATTCAGACCCATGGCAAACTCCTTCTTTTGCGCAATTTATCCAGAATCCATTAAGAAAACACACCACCGCCAAAAGTCAATGGTTTATTTGGGTTATGCGAATTCGAAAGGGGAGAACAGAGAGGTTCTTTCCATCAGAATCCCGCAGGATCACACGCTCGCCCCTTTCTCGCGCGAGACCCTGTGAAACTAACGAACATGGCTTGGAAGGGGCTTGTTGAAAAACCTCGGTTTTTTGGTTCAGATAGTACATGCCGGCCTTTT
>CAZVNK010000037.1:0-11582 GCA_964628115.1 uncultured Ignavibacteriaceae bacterium
ACGCCCGATTGGTTCCTGCATCGTCAGGTATCGATCGACGGCGCCGTGCGCTTCCCCGGGCAATACTCCCTGCGCTCAGGCAATGAGACGCTGTATCAGTTGATCAACCGGGCCGGCGGTTTTGCCGAGAAGGCTTTTCCCAAGGGAATAATTTTCAAACGCCACTCCATCGGACAGGATTTACTGCGGCAGAATCTGCCGGGTATCATTTCCAATACCGAGCCGTATCATGAAGATTCACTCGGTTTAATCACCAAACAGGAATTATTTACATTCAATCCCGACGACATGAACCGCATTATCGTGGACATGGAAAAAATGATGAAGACCAATGGTCGGGAAGGCGATATCAGGCTTCAGGCCAATGATATCATCTTTGTGCCGGAGGCTCCCAGTGGTATTTCCGTCATGGGCGCCGTGGCCGCCAACGGTACGATCAAATTCGAGCCGGGCCGTAAGGTGAAATATTTTATCCAACGCGCCGGCAATTATACCAATCAGGCCGACAAATCCGGAACCCGGTTGATCAAGGCCGACGGCCAGGTCTATTCGGGAGGCGGAACGCTCGGTAAAAGAGTCGAAATCGGCGACGTGGTCTATGTCCCCAGCAAAGTCCGCAAAGATCGTGACTGGTTGCAAACTCTCTCAACTACGGTCTCGATTCTGGGCGGCATTGCCACCTCGGTTTTCATTATTGACAGACTGTAAACCATGAACTGATAGATCCCATTCTCACCTTCCAAAGAAAGTCGCCCGGATAAACTCCCTTCATCCGGGCGGCTTATATTTTGACGGAAATCCCTTCTCGGACAACCGGAAAAAGCTTCTGCCCGAATCCCGTTTTGAAGATCAATACAATCGTTTCGCGATTGTCGTGTTGGCGCAAGTCGTTGTGTGGCAATGCGTATGTGTATGTGTTCAATTTGTGAACAAGTCGGCATCCCGCTTGCAATTGTATCCGCCGGAGAATAGGAGAAATACAGGCAAAAACATGAAAATCGATTTACACATCATTACCAGTCACACTCACAACTGCGATAATGACGTTGAACGCCTGATTGGGCGGGCCAAAGACGCGGGACTGGATGCGATTGCGATCACCGATATCGATACCATGTCGGCCTGTTCCATTGCGACAAAAACAGCCGATACTATTCTGGTTATCCCCGGTATGACTATCAATACCGACCGGGGAACGCATCTGATCGGCTTGTTTCTCACCGATGAAATCATCGCGCGGGACATATTCGAGGTTATCGACGAAATCCATGCGCAGGGCGGCCTGGTGTGTGTGCCGTATCCCTATCGGCCGCACGTCGGTCTGCTGTTCAACCGCTACAAAAACAATCTGTATACCGGCGACGACATGACGCGCATCATGAGTCGGATCGATCTCATCGAAGTCTGCACGTATGGCGCATCGGAGGATGAACTCGCCGCGACCGATCAATATGTGCAAAGCGTTCCGGATATCCCGCTGGTGGCGGGAAGCTATCCCCGGATCGAAGATCACGTCGGCAGGGCTTATGTCGAATTGGAGGACATAACCACCGACTCGCTGGAAACGGTCAGGAAGGCCCTGCTTACGGCGCCGCGCACCATGCGGTTCGAGGCCTACAGCGCCGATGAAGCCGTTTCAGCCCAAACGATGACCATGAAAGACAAACGACGGACTTTGCACTGGCGGGGAAAAAGACGCCTTGGCCGGCCACTGATACAATCACTGAAAACCGTATGGCGACACACGTTCGGAAGAATGCAGGCCGCCGATCAGGATCGAAAGAATGCGACCTCTGCTCAATAAATGGACAGTTCGTGCCGATGCTATACATGGCTGGAATGCCGGAAGATACCATGAAAAATAGTCTGGATGTACATATCGGTCATAACCTCGACTCCCGCACGGATCAGCATGAAATCGATCGCCGGATAAAAATCAGGGGGCCGGAATCGTCATCCGGTCGTGAACCGAATGCCTGGCCGCCGACCGTCAAAGCGCTGAAAACCATCCGCGAAGTCCTTCACAGCGAGATTCTCAGTGTCCCGGAAAACTGGCGCAATGACAATCTGCTGGATGAGTTAAGCCGGTATGTCGGGATTCCCGCGTCGTGCATACAGATGTACGCCGGAGGCGATCTGGCTCTGCAAACCATCGCCTGGGCCTATCTCGAACCCGGTATGGAAGTGGTCATTGATGGCCCGACCGCCAGCAACATGCGGATTCACACCGATAATTACGGGATTCGCGTGCTGATGCATTACGGGGTCTCTCCGTTTGAAACCGATCCCATTGGGTTGTTGAAAATGGTTACCGACAATACCAGAATCATTTTTGTCGGAAATCCCAACTACCCGACCGGCACGGTGTATTCGCCGACCGAAATCGAATTTATCGCGGAAAGAACGCCAAATACTCTGGTAATCGTCGATGAAAGCCGCGCCCTCGGTGACAGTTACAGTGTCGCCGGGTTGATTCCCAGGCATGAAAATGTAATGGTCGTTCGGTCATTTTCCAATGTCATGGGATTGACCGGAATGCCGTTCGGATACCTGTTGACCGCGCCGATCAACTTTGCCATGCTCAATCGCTTTCAAATCGGCAAACGACCGCCGGCCATAACCCAGGCCGCCGCCCGTGCGGTGCTCGATGATCTGGAACACGTCGAACGGCGTATCGAATTGGTCCGGGATAATATGGCTCTACTCGCGGTCAAACTGCGTTCGCTGGGAATATCGGTCGTCACCACCGCGTCGGATTTTATTCTTATGCAGACTGCCGATCCCGATCCGGTTCTGGACGGGCTGGCAAGAGAGGATATTACCGGAGTAAGCCTCCGGCAATTCGAACAACTTACGGCGTTTCTCAGCCGGCCGGTGCGCGATGACCGGCACGGCCGGCGAATCATCACCGCGCTGGAACGTATGCCGCGTGAATATTTCGTCGTTTCCACGCCGCCTCATCCCAGGTTTACCCTGCATCGAGGAGAAGAAAGCCATGAGAAACGGCCGGGCCGACCGCCCAATAATAAAGGAAAAACCAAAAGGCCGAATAATGGTGCAACCGGTTCGACGGGAATGGATTCCTGATCGAACAGGACCGGGAAAGCACGGCACATGGATGAGTGTAATTCAAGGATGAATGAAATGCGATTCCGACCTGAGCAGTCCGAAAATTTCGAATTAAAGTATTTCGCGTCAGCGTCGACACTACTCACAAGTAGGGAATACAAAGGGGACATTCCCAGGGGCGACAAAATCAATGCCAATGAAACAACGGATCGATGTCCGAACGGAAACGCAGGGAAGAAATGCGCGATGAAACGGATTCTGTCAGGGATTGACCGGTACTGGGTGGAGGAAATCCTCTACCGCGTCACGCGTGCGGCGGTACTACTGGTTCTCCTGTTCTCGTTCAATTTCGGTTATACGTATTTATCCGAGCCGATGTTCGCGACCGCGGCCGCCTTGCTGGCGATAGCGGTGCAACTGCTCGTGCTGATTCGTGTCCCCTCCGTTGAAATGAAACCGCTGTCATACAAGCGCACCGACACCGGAAAATTCATCTCGCAGGAAATCCGCTTCGCCTTGATTTTTACCGCTTTGGCCTTTTTTGCCGATTTGCAGGTGAGTCACGGCCAGATCGGATGGTTTATTCTGAGTAATTTGACCGTACAAAGTCTGTTGTATGTATTGTGGCGTCAGTACAATCTCGATATCCTCAAACCGCAAAACATGAAATCGCCGGCGGGTTCGGAAAAAACCGTCCTTATTATCGGGGCCGACAAACGCGGCAAAAACGCCGTCGACGTCTTTCTGGCGCATCCCGATTTCAATATCCGCGTGATCGGCTTTGTCGATTTTCACCGCGATGATCTTTGGCGCTACCGCGATATTCCCCTGATCGGTCACGTCCGCGACATTGAGCGGACTATTCTCATGAATCAGGTGGATTTCGTGATTATGGCCGCCGAACCGGACGATTACGACGAGGGTCAGCGGGTGTTCAACATTATCGAAAAGATGTGGGTAAAGATTATTCTGCTCCCGCATGTGTAGATGCAAACCATCACGAAATGCCAGACGGCGTCGCTCAACGTCACACCGGTGCTGATGTATCATTCCACGTCCACGAGTCGGACGGGATTGTTTGTCAAGGAGAGCCTGGATCGTATCGGCGGACTGGCCGGGATGATTCTTTTTTCGCCGGTGTTGATACTGGCCGCGCTGGCGATCAAGCTGGAATCGAGCGGTCCGATATTTTTCAGCCAGAAACGAGCCGGGGTCAACGGCAAACCGTTCAATATGTTCAAATTGCGCACCATGATCCGGAATGCCGATAAACAGAAAGACAAGCTGAAACATCTCAATGAAATGTCCGGCCCCGTGTTCAAAATTAAAAACGATCCCCGCATTACCCGGGTTGGACGGATATTGCGCAAGCTTTCCATCGACGAACTGCCGCAATTCTACAACGTGTTCCGGGGTGATATGTCGCTGGTGGGACCGCGACCGCCGCTTCAGAAAGAAGTCGAGCAGTACCAGGCCTGGCAACATCGAAAACTTTCGGTCAAGCCCGGATTGACCTGTATCTGGCAGGTTAGCGGCAGAAATCAAATCGATTTTGATGATTGGATGCGGCAGGACTTGCAGTATATTGACAACTGGTCACTGCAACAGGACATGAAACTCCTGCTGAAGACGATCCCGGCGGTTATGAAAACCAAAGGGGCATCGTAACACGCGACGTTTTGGCATGGGATTGCCGATGACATTCCGAAATAAATTTCATTTGTTATGTGTCGTGATCACGATGCTGAACGGCACAGCGTTTTCCGCAAATCTGCTATTGCCCGTCAATACCCCCGAATATCGATTCGCCTATGAATTGGCGCAACGCGATGAAATCGCCAAACGTCCCGACCGGCTGGAATATACCGTCGCGCCCTATCGCCTGCTGGAACTTCCGGCAACTGTCCCGATGATAAAACAGGCTTACAATCTGCATGGTGATCGTTTACGACCGTTTCTGTTTGCGACCGAGGATTTCACCTCGCGCAAGTACACCCGCGCCGAGGGATACGAATACCTTCGCGGTGGCGTTATGACCACGCTCTCACCGCATTGGTCGTTGTATGCCGATTTCATTCTCGATGAACAACTGGCCGATGATCCCGATTACACCGGCAAAAAATGGCGCGGTCTGGCCGGAGAAGTCGAAAATGCCTATCTCGCCGGCAACTACGGCGGAGTGGATATAATTTTCGGGCGGTTCGGCGCCGGATGGGGCCCCGCCGCGCAGTCGCTGGTGCTGTCTCCCACGGCGTCTACAATGGATGCCCTCTCGGTGCGCGTTCGCTGGAATCGTTTTTATTTTACATATCAGGCGGGCAAACTCGACGGTTCGCAGATCGGGGGGGATTCCACCGTGTCGTATATTAATAGGTATTTCGTGGGCCATCGGATCGATTTCCGCGCCGTCGGTCAACTCTATATCGGCCTGTTCGAAACCGTCATATTCGGCGGCGAGGGACGCTCATACGAAGCGGCCTATCTCAATCCGATCAATTTCTATCATGCCTGGCAATTGAACGAGGATACCGACGACAACACCTTTCTCGGATTCGACATGAGATATTATCTCGGTAATCGCCATAAATGGTATGCGCAAATGTTATTCGATGATTTTCAGATCGACGACGAGGAACAGGGCGACCAGGAACCGAATGAGGTCGGTGTTTTATGCGGAATACAGTCGCTTGGCTGGTTTGGTGACTATGATTTCAAGGTCGAGTATTTGCGCATTACCAATCGCACGTTCAATCAGAAAACCCCGTACAATCGCTATCTCAATCGCGACCGCCTGATCGGCCATCCGTTCGGTCCCGACGGTGAACGGCTGGATATTTCCTGCACGAGATGGTTCTCACCGATTCGCCGCGCAAGGCTGGAGTTGTCATATCAGAGACGGGGAGAGGGACGGGTCGATGACGACTGGACCGAACCGTGGCTGGAAATCGAGGGAGCATACGACGAACCGTTCCCGACCGGCACGGTCGAAACGACGTTCACCGGGGCGTTGTCATTCGCGGGATTCGTGCGCGACATCGCCTATGTCGATATCACCGCCGGAATCGAACGTATCGAGAATTACGATCATATCCCTGACGACGACCGCACCGTGCCGTTTATAAACGCCCGGTTGACGGTGATATTATCATCAGTTTTGCGTCTATCCCGATAATTACAACTATTCGTCCGGTTTTCATAATTGCCGATCACATACGATTGGGCCAAGCACAAAATTCCATAAACCCCTTGACGACACCGCCTTCCCGGCTTATAATTCAAGCCAGTACTCCTTATGGATTGATAACTATGTAACATGTATTATTGAGAGGCTGTGTATGAGGATTCGTGTATTTATCATGACCATGATTATTGCCGGTACATTCGGATTCTTTTTCGGATGCGGTAGCGACAGCGATCCCGTGTCGCCACCAAATCCGCCCGACGGCACGATTGTTGACCCCGACGGCGGCACCTTTTCTTTTGTGTCCGGGGCGGTGATCCTGACCGTACCGGAAGATGCGGTCGATGACAGCGTAACCATTGACGTCGAAGCCGAAGACATTTATCCCGCTGATGACGGCTTTGTTCCGGGAACCTGCTTTGCATTCTCACCCGATGGCCAGCAGTTTTTAACGCCGATAACCATGAAAATCTCCTACGATGAATCAAATCTTCCCGCCAATGTCGAGGAAAGCAGTCTGAAGCTGTGCAAGATCGTAGGCGATACCTGGCAAATCGTGAGTGGGTATTCGGTCAATGCCGAATCCAACTATGTCAGCGCGCCGGTAAGCGGTTTCAGCAGTTACGGTATTGTCGGCACGGTCTCCGGCGGCGGCAATGTCTTTGAAGGCGATTATTATGTTACCGACAGCACGTCCATGCTGGCGTTTCAGGAGTACACCGCTATCACCGGCGATCTGGAAATTCGTTCGGATGCGCCCGATACGGTTGTTATTCCCAATCTGGTCAGTATCGGAGGCCAGTTGCACCTCTACGGTCCGTCTGCGATCTCCCACAATGTGTTGACGGTCAGTCTGCCAAGCCTTGAGACAGTCGAGTATATGTTGAAAATCGAAAACTGCGACTCCTTGACATCGTTTTCCATGCCGTCGATTGTCTCAGTCGGCTCTTTCGTTGTTGAAAGAAATACCTCTCTAAAAGACCTGAATGGAATATCAACGCTGTCGACTTTGAATCCGAACAGCCACAATTATTATGGGAGCATTTATATCTCTCAAAATGATTCTCTGGAAAGCATTGTCGGGCTGTCCGGTGTATCCGGCACGGCAATGGGGCTGACTATCCAATACAATAATAAACTGGCAAGTCTCGCCGGGTTGTCCGGTATTTCTCATACGACTTCAGACCTTACGATCCAAAACTGCCTCCTGCTGACTTCTTTGACCGGGCTGAATGTCCGTTCGGTTGGCGGCCATGCCATTGTGCGCAATTGTGGCGGCCTTCAGGATCTGAACGGTTTTGAAAATCTACAGACTGTCTCCCGTAATCTGCAAATTGAAAACTGCACCGGTTTAACCGATCTGACCGGATTGGGGATGGTAACTTCAGTCGGTGGATTTTTCCTTGAGGACCTGTCCAGTCTGGAAAGCCTTGATGGTCTCGCCCCGATATCATCGATCGGTGGAACCTTGTCGATCATTGACTGTGAAGAACTCACAGATATCAGCGACCTTGAATACGTTACATCGATAACCTATAATCTGCAGGTCGAGTACTGCGATGCCGTCACGCAGATCGGAAGTACGGTTTATTTGAACTATCTGCCGTATTTGGATAACGTGGATCCGTTGGCTCAATGCGATTTTATCGGCGGAAGCCTGATTATTTCAAATTGCTGGCGGCTTAATAGCGTTGCGGGCCTCTGGGGACTACTGCCCAATCCGACCACCGGGTATGTTTTGGAGTATCTGTACATTATCGAAAACAATCAAGCAGTGGTTCCGTCAGGTTTGACCAATGCCAAGGCCTGGGAACTGGTCGAGAAAATAGGCGGAGAAAGTAAAATTCACTACACGATTACCATCGAAGGTAATTAAGCCGAATCAATCCGGGGCACGTCTTAGTCGATCCGACCGCGTGCCCCGATCGTATTTCACATCCGGGGGCGAATTCATAAATATCAATCACGGGCAACATCGCCGCATACGGTCTTTTTTTTATCATCGGTCAATCTGTCGGAACCAAGACCAAAATAATCGGTTTTATGAAATTATGAGGCAATATCCATTCTTCGGAATCGGATTGGTGTTATCCCTGTTTCTGTCTGTTCCGGCAGGCGGCGGATCAGGGCCAAAAAGAGAGGCCAGGACAATGGATGTCAGACAATCGACCGAAGAGAACCCCGTATATACCAACAATTTGATCGACGAGAATTCCCCCTATTTGCTCCAGCACGCCCATAACCCGGTGAACTGGTATCCATGGTGCGATGAAGCGCTGAATAAAGCGCGTACCGAGGACAAACCGATTTTCCTGTCCATCGGCTATGCCGCCTGTCACTGGTGTCATGTGATGGAGAAGGAGTCATTCGAAAACGTGAAGGTCGCGAAAATCCTTAACGAACATTATATTTCGATTAAGGTCGACCGCGAACAGAGGCCCGATCTTGATCAGATTTACATGTCCGCAACCACCGCCCTGACCGGCTCTGGTGGCTGGCCGATGACCGTCTTCCTGACGCCTGATCTCAAGCCGTTCTACGCCGGGACTTATTTTCCCCCGGAGGAACGCTACGGCAAACCCGGATTCGGGTATCTGATCACCGAGATCGCCAACGCCTACCGAGACGATCGCGCCAATATCGACCAGATGGCCCTGCGGGTGACCGATGCGCTGGAAAGCCGTCTCAAGCTCGGCGGCGACCGAACCTCGCTTGACCATTCGCATCTCGATTATGCCCGTCGCGGTTTGATGAATAATTATGACACGGTCAACGGCGGATTCGGTACTCAACCCAAATTCCCGCATGGAACCGAAATCGCATTTCTGATGAAACGGTGCGCCGCAACCGGTGATGAAAAACTGCTGAATGCGATCAATCGATCCCTGACCCGTATGGCGCGCGGCGGAATCTATGATCAACTCGGCGGTGGTTTTCACCGCTATTCGGTCGATGCCCGCTGGCTGGTTCCGCATTTCGAGAAAATGCTGTATGACAACGGTATCCTGTCGACGGTTTACGCCGAGGCGTTTCAGTTGACCAAAAATGAGTTGTATCGTAAAACCGTC
This sequence comes from uncultured Ignavibacteriaceae bacterium, assembly GCA_964628115.1. Lineage (GTDB taxonomy): Bacteria > Zixibacteria > MSB-5A5 > GN15 > PGXB01 > JAFGAL01. The sequence continues at coordinate 9,319 of CAZVNK010000037.1, forward strand.
CGCGAAACACTCGATTTTGTTCTGCGCGAAATGACCGATTCCTCCGGAGGATTTTACTCGTCGCTCGATGCCGACAGCGAAGGCGAAGAAGGCAAATTCTATGTCTGGCGCAAAGACGAAATCGAACGCGCACTCGGCGACGATACTCGCATGTTTGTCATGTACTACAATGTCACCGATCAGGGAAATTTCGAACACGGCGCCAGCATTCTCAATATCGACGCCACTTCGGATCAATATCAGGAAAGCAGTGACATGGATGCTGATGCTTTCGACGAGAAAATCGAACAACTGAAACGTCGGCTGTTTGAAATCCGCGCCGAACGATCGCGACCGATTACCGATGACAAAGTCCTGACCTCGTGGAACGGATTAATGATTTCCGGATTTGTTCGGGGTTTTCAGATTACCGGCGATGACAAATACCGTCAGGCCGCAGTCATGGCCGCCGATTTTATCATCAGCGCGATGTATACCAACGATGCGCTGATTCACTCATGGCGCGACGGCAAAGTCTCGCGCGGGGAATTTCTGGAAGATTACGCCTATTATATTCAGGCCCTGATCGACCTGTATGAAATCACCGGCGATTACGACCGAATCAGACTGGCAGTGAAACTCGCCGACCGCGCCTGGACGATTTTCGCCGACAATATGGGCAATCTGTACCTTTCGCCGGATGGACAGTCGGATCATTTCATGCGTCCGACGGATATCCACGACGGCGCGCTTCCCGCGCCCGGATCGATACTGATGCAGACTCTATTGAGGCTGACGGCTATTACCGGTGAGGAACGGTTTGCCCAAAGAGCCGAACAGGCTCTCAAGGCGGTATCGGGAGCCGTTGCGTCCATGCCGACCGCGATGATCTCGGCCGTGACCGCGCTTGATGCCTTGCATACCGATCGAATCGAACTGGTGATGGTGGGCGAGAACGACGATCGTCAGGCCTTTCTGGATGAAATCAATTCCCGCTATTTTCCGAATCGTGTGCTGGTGGTCTCATCATCAGGAAAAGAACCGATCCCGCTTCTGGAGGGACGCTCGGCCGATGGTCGGACGGTTGTGTATGTTTGCCGGAATCGCACCTGTAACGTCCCGGCGACGTCCCCCGATCAATTGCGCAGTCAACTGGATGAAATCACGCAATTCAAAAAGTAATTTCATTGTTGGCGGTTTTTTTGAATCTTTAAGCGGCAACTCTGATCTAAACCTGAAAGAGAATGAGGGAATATGATTACGGCAAAAATGAAATGGACGGGCGGGATTCGATTCGAAGGCGTTTCGGCTTTCGGTCACACAATCGCAACCGATGGCGCCAAAAAGTCCGGAGGCAACGAGGACGGGTACAAGCCGACCGAATTGATGATGTTCAGTCTGGCGGGATGCACCGGAGTCGACGTGGTGAGAATCCTCGATAAAATGCGACAGGAAATCACCGGGGTCGAAATCGAGGTCAACGCTTCGCAACCCGACCAATACCCCAAGCCGTTCAATAAAGTAGACGTGAAATATATTTTCCGGGGAAAAAATCTCGACCGCGCCAAAGTCGAACAGGCGATCAGCTTGTCCGAAGATAAATATTGCGCGGTCAGCCAGACCATGAAAGGGATTGCCCGGATAACATCGACTTATGAAATAATCGAGGAGTGATTACATGGAAAACATGGGATTCGTGATCGAAACGTCGAAATCGATGGATGAGGTGTCATCAAGTCTGGAAAAGGCCACGCCCGAACATGGATTTAATATTCTGGCCGTGCACGACGTCCGGAAAACGCTTACGGAAAAGGGTTTCGACAGTAAACCGTTGAAAATCTACGAACTGTGCAATGCCGCTTTCGCGCATCAGGCGCTCAGCAACGATATCAACGTCGCCATGTTCATGCCCTGCAAGATCGTTCTGCGCTCCGACGGCGACGGCAAGACCAAAATGACATTGGTGCGACCCTCAATGATCTCGGCGATGATACCGGAATCCGGCCTGGAGAAAATGGCGCAGGAGGTCGAAGAGAAACTGATCGGGATCATGGATGCGGTTAAGTAAAAAGCATCTTGCGAAACTGGCCGCAGGCCTTATATTGGGAGGACTGGCCGGTTTGGCGCTCAGTTATGTGTACGGGCGGGTGGGAGTCACCTGACCGATGATCTGTAACACCGGGCGTGCGGTCACGCTGGGTATGATGGCCGGTGCGGCCATCACGGTTTTGGATTGGTTGAGGTAAATATGCCGCTGTATGAATATACCTGCATTGACTGCGGGA
>CAZVNK010000037.1:11632-12784 GCA_964628115.1 uncultured Ignavibacteriaceae bacterium
TCAGGCAAGTCGTCGTGCGGGACCTGTCACCCGTCGAGCGGCTTTAGCTGAGCGTCCTGCAAATAGGCTGGCCGGTTCGGTCCGCGCGGCGCAGTGTGCATGTATGAAATTTACGCTGTTTGTCATAATCTGTATCGCCGTTATCGGTGTCCTCGCGATATCCTGCGGCGATGACTACAAAACCCCCGAAGATGTCAAAGATCAGGTGGCGTTTCTCGACGCGCGTTCGGCCCTTCCGGTGTTTCCCTTCGGCACCAAACCGATTTACCTGTTTTTCAACGCCGAATGGTGTCATTACTGCAACAGCATGAAAAATGACATTTTTACCCGTCCGGAAATTATCAAATACATGAACGAGCATTTCACCTGCATTTCGGTCATGCCGGAGAGCCTCAGTACGTTTACGTTCAACTCCGAAGAGGTCACGATCAACGAATTCATGAAGGCGCTGAAATTTCAGGGATACCCCACGCATTATTTCTTCGCGCCCGACGGCGAACTCAAAGGCGTGCGGGTGGGCTTCATCGAGCTTCTTGACTTCAAACAGTTGCTGAAATATATCGGCGAGGGGTACGTGTACAAGCACAACTTCGCGACATTCCTCCAACTCCCCGAATCCCGCCTCGACACGGTGTACGGGGAATTTTAACACATCCCCGTTTTTTAAAACGCATTATGATTATCACTCGCGGTGGGAAGATATAGGTCGAAATCTCCGAAGGAGTTTCGACATCTTTTTGTACCGATAAAAGCATTTGTCGAAACACCCTCCCTCACGTTGTTCGGAAGGGAGATTTCGACCTACGGCAAAATTGTAATCCACAAGGTGGTCATTGCGAGCGTAGCGAAGCAATCTCCGCCGTTCGAGATTGCTTCGTCGTGTTCGCCCCTCGCAATGACACGCCCGGAGTTTACTCATGCTATACCCCCGTCCGTGATCGGCCTTGTCGCCCACAGCTCTGCTGTGGGAATGTTTGTTTTTCATGAATGTTTGTCGTAACCGTCCCACCGCAAGCGGCGGGGCACCCCAGCAGGTCGGTTTTTGTGTTCCGCTGGTTCTTGCGCTCGACACCGTCGAGTGTGTGAACCTGCGGATGATGATTATAGAAGACCGTCGGGTAGGCCATTTGCAGAGCTGTCGGCTACCTGGCT
>CAZVNK010000038.1:0-2746 GCA_964628115.1 uncultured Ignavibacteriaceae bacterium
AAAAAGGCCCGCCATTGGCGGGCTTTTCAGTCGTTTATTATACGTGGTTTTATGATCCCGCGGTCACGGTCACAATAACCGTCGCAGAATCTACGGTGATGGTAAACGGAAGAGTCGTGGTCAACGCATAAATCGCGAATGTTCCTCCCTCCACCAACTGCTTGAGTTTGTCCACCTCTCGCAAATACGTCAGTGAACTCGGCCAATCCACATAGGTAGCGCCCGGAGGAAGCGTCAAGCCGTCCAGCACCAACGTGGCGCTGTCCCGCACGGCGGCGGTGTCGGCATACGACGAATCCGTCGACGCGAACAACTGCCCCGTGACCGCTGTGGCACCGCTATTGGTCACCCAAAGTTGAAAACCAACGTTGTCTATGTCTTTGATCTCATCCTTATGATCGTTCCATTCCGATTCCGTGGTCAAATCAACATAGAACTTGGAAAAATCATCCTGTGTCACGATATCGCCGCCATCGATGTCAAGACTGATGACAAAGGTTCCGACTATCAATCCCTCGCATCCGCAAAACACGGACAGTACCAGAAGGGCGGATAAAAGGACAAGGATCTTATTCTTTGCAAACATTATCCACCACCTCCTCATATGCCGAAATAATAGTTGAGACCGCCGGTTACCGTGGCCGATTTCTTGGTTCCCCCACCCTCGGAACCGGTCACATGAACTTTGCCGCGAACGTCCAGCCCGAGTGTCGGGATCATCATGAACTCCAGTCCCAGTCCCGTCGACCAACCGAACTTGGTGACATCTTCGTCATAATCGCGGGTAATGGAATACACTCCGGCGCCGAGAATCCCGAAAATATTCACTCCGGACGTTCCACCGAAACCGCTTCCCAGCAGAACATCCACACCGTAAGCGTTGATTTTCGAGCCTTCCCTGGTGCCGAATGAAAACTCGGCGTCGCCGAACTTGCCGAATCCGAGATTCGGTTCCACGATAATGTTGCGGGCCAGTTCCATTCTGCCTTTCACCCCGAAAACCGTCCCGGAGCTTTGATCGTCCTGAACGATGGGAATATTCAGCCCGCCGAATCCACCGAAACCGAATCCGGTTGCATAGACGGGTGATGCTCCCCAGATCATCAGGACGCACACCATTATCAGTTTTCTCATGGTGCCTCCATTGTAAATCATTTAAAATAAGCCGCTTACAAGACAAGTAATTCGATCGGGGCGATATTGTCAAGTATTTCCTTCACCACGCGTTCTTCCGCATGCCTGAAAAACAGGAGTGGGATTTCATCCATGATCGATTCATGTCATTGCATTCGATTGAATGCCTGCCACTTACAATCTCCGACAGGGAACCTCGCGTCAATCCCGAAATAAATGAAAAAAACCTCTCCAAATCCCTAAAAATATTCTTGACAAAACCGAAAATCCGCATACTATGGTAACACTTTATTAAACTTTTGTGTTGTATATGATAAACATGGAGATGTTGGCCGAAACGACACGATAAGGTTGTTTGCATCGGCCGAACAGACGGAAAACCAGACAATAAAAGTAACACTTTAATAAACTTTTTATTGTGTTTTGATAAACTACCATGCGTATTGAAATCGGTTCCAGAATTCGTTCCCTGCGCCTGGCCTCGGAGTTGACCCAGGCTGAGCTGGCGGCCCGTGCCCGCCTGACCAAGGGCTTTATCTCGCAACTCGAACGGGATCAAACCTCGATTTCGCTCGATTCCCTGCTGGATATTCTGGACGCCCTGGGAATCAGCATCAGCGATTTTTTCAGTGATCGGCGATCCTCCAAAATCGTCTTTTCGCCCAAGGATCGCATTCAGATGCCGGACAAAGAGGTCGAGCGCTTCGAAATGCTGGTACCGGGAAGCACCAACAACCTGATGGATCCGATCATGGTGTCGCTGGCGCCGGGTGAACAATTACCGGAGGAGGAACCGCATGCGGGTGAGGAATTCGGCTATGTCATCGCCGGAACCCTGACCCTGACGATCGGCAAAAAGACCAACCGTATTCCGGCCAGAAACTGTTTCTATTTCGAAGCCGATCAGAAACATCAGTACGCCAACAATGGGCGGGTGAAAACGCGATTCCTCTGGATCACGTCTCCCCCGCAAATGTAATCGAAAACCATTCCCTGATAAGGAGGGATATCACATGAAAATACTCGGTCGTCATCTTTTGGCGGAATTTGCGCACTGCACTCCGCATCCGTTGTCGGATCGAGCGACGCTGGAATTCATTATGAAGGAAGCAGTGCGCAAATCAGGTGCGACCATGGTGGATGCCGTGTTTCATCAGTATAATCCTCAGGGACTCTCGGGGGTTGTCGTTATCGCGGAATCTCACATCTCCATCCACACCTGGCCGGAATACAACTTCGCTTCCGTGGACTGCTATACGTGCGGGACGCATGCCGACCCCTGGAAAGCCGTCGAGTACCTCAAAGAGGCTTTGGAATGCAAAAAGCTCCATGTCACGGAACACAATCGCGGTATCCCCTCGGAAGTTGACGAAGTTATAGCCCATAAACCGATGGACTCGATGCCCATCGGAGTTTCTCAATAACCGATCTGTTACAGGTGGCAGTGTTATGATTAAGGCCGTTAATATCACTGGTTCCTCCCGGCGTCCCGCCCTGCGCGGGCTGAATTTCATGAGGGTCCGGGAAATCATCAGGCAGAGCGGTATTCCAACCCCCCTGCTGGTGTTGTCACGCGCCGCGGTGCGCAAAAATATGGAAGATTGGAAACGCG
>CAZVNK010000038.1:2756-12767 GCA_964628115.1 uncultured Ignavibacteriaceae bacterium
ATTGCCTGCGATTGGTGGGGCGGGCGCTGGAAGGAAGACTTGAAACGCGCCCTGCCGAGGACGGTGATTCATTACGCTATCAAGTCCAATAACCATGCCGTCATTCTGGAGGAGGTCGCCAAAGCCGGCGGACGTTTCGATATCGCCTCCTACCAGGAATTGCTGGCCGCCATCGAGGCCGGCGGGCATGCCGATGAAATGATTCATTCTCATCCCATCAAGGCCCCGCGCGAAATCGAAGACGCGATCAGAGCCGGGGTGACCACCTTTGTCGTGGATAATCCCGCCGAAATCGAAAAATTCATTCCCCATGCCGGCCGGGTACGCCTGATGATTCGATTCAAGGTCGATGACGCCACCGCCGTGGTCAATCTCTCCTACAAGTTCGGATGTACCGTCGATGAAGTCGTCGGGCTGGCATTGCGGATGCGGGAGCTGGGAATCGCCTATCACGGTCTGGCGTTTCATGTCGGTAGCCAGTGTACCGGCAATCGTGTCTACGTCACCGCGATAAAGACCGCCGCGGAATTGATTGAGAGACTGCACCAACTCGACTTCACTACCGGCCTATTGGATATCGGCGGCGGATTTCCCGTCCCCTATACCGAGGCGGTTCCGTCGATTCGCAAATTCTGTGAACCGATCGGCAAGGCATTGGACAAATATATCTCCCCATCCATCCCCGTCGCCTGCGAACCGGGACGATTCATCTCCGCGACCACGGTCAGCCTGATCGCTTCGGTAATCGGCAAGTCGGTTCGTTCCGGCAAGACCTGGTATTTTCTCGACGACGGACTGTATGGTTCCTTTTCGGGACGGCTTTACGATCATTGCAGTTATCAGATTTTGACCAATCGCAATACGACCTGGAAACGCTCGGTTCTCGCGGGACCGACCTGCGACTCGTTCGATGTCATTTACAAGGACATTCTTCTCCCGCCGCTCGGTATCGGTGACATCCTCATCTTTCCGGCCATGGGCGCGTACTGCTCGGTGTCGGCCTCATCATTCAACTGCTTGCGGAGGGCGGAATATGTCATCATCGACTAAACGGAACAAACCAACCGTTGATGCAACATATATTGTCGAATCATCCATGGAAGATCTCTGGCATGTCTGGTATACCGAACTGCACATGGGCAACAGCGGTCTGACCGTCAAGGTCAAACGACTGGTGGAATCGATTCAATCCAAATTCCAGCGCATCGACGTACTCGACACCGAGGATTTCGGCAAGATGCTGGTGCTCTACGGATCGATCATGGTCGCTGAAAACGATTTGCATTCCTACAATGAAATGATCGCCCATGTGCCGTTGTTCACGCACCCCAAACCGCATCGCGTGCTGATTATCGGCGGCGGCGACGGGGGCGCGCTGACCAACGTGATGAAGCATCCCGAAGTCAAATCGGCGACGATGTGCGAAATCGACCGCATGGTGGTGGAAGTCTCGAAACGCCATTTCCCGTATCTGACGAAAGGCCTCGACGATCCGCGCGCCAAGGTCGTGTATCGCGACGGCAAAAAATACATCGAAACATCCAAACGAAAATACGATATCATTCTGCTCGATCTGTCCGACCCGATCGGGCCCGCCGCCGATCTGTTCCAGAAATCATTTCACCAAACCGTCCATAACCGCTTGAATGACGACGGCATCATGGTGGCGCAGTCGGAATCGCCGTATTACAACGAAGAAACCGTGCGGCAAATGTATCGCAACCTGCGCGAGATCTTCCCCATCGTGAAAATGTATGCCTGCCACGTGCCGATTTATCCCTCGTGTTACTGGACATTCGCGTTTTGCTCCAAAAAATATCACCCCATTGTCGATTTCGATATCGAACGGTACAAGAAACTCAAACTGAAAAACAACTATTACAATCTCGACGTGCACATCGGATCGTTCGCCCTGCCGGAATACGTGAAGAAAATCATCGGCGCAAAATAGTTGACAATTATCCCCATATTACTATATTTCCTCCAAATCACTTCCGATACTGGAGGAAATAATGTTTTGGCGTCATCTTTTTATCATTGCGATTACAATAGCGATCAGCGGCAGTTCCGTTTTCGGACAAGCCGAGTTTTTATTGCGCGGACAAAGCGGGATCACATACGGTGCTTCTTATATATTCAACAAAGAAATCAAAGGATACGCCGGTCACCTGGGATTTGCGACTCGTTCTCAATTGGCATTCGGGCTTTCACTCGGTTCGATTGAATATAAGGAAGATGTTTACGGTGAGCCATTGAAGTATAAAGCGCTATCGCCGTCAATCACGTATCACGTTAAATTCGTAAAAGAATCTCTCCAAGGCGGGGCGATGGCATTTCGATTTGCCTATGAACACGACGATTACAATAAACGAGAAAGAGATCTCTGGGCACCGAATTCAGGTGAAGGATATATAGCATCCATTGGCTTTTATTATAATATTTGCGATGAAAGAGAAGGTATCCTCCAACCGTATGTCGTTATGTCGCACAGCTGGTCCAACTACAGAATAAATGACAAGGAAATCAATAGTCCTTCACCGGCTCAAAAGAAATATTTCCACGAGACTGCCAATACAGTAGAATTTGGAATAGCATTAAATCATCCCATGAATAAGACTACCGGAATGATCATCGAAACCGCTCTGGCTGTAAATGATAAAAACAGCCTTAAAACAATTGGAATCTCCATCGGTTTCATGCATAAAATCGGCCGAAATGCGGACAACTGATTTAAAAACTGAAATCGCGATTACATCAATATTAAAACTCCACGTTGACATCCTGCCGGTCGGCTTCGTCCACTTTGAACAACTCGCGGGCCGTGTAACCCAGCATGCGGGCGATGATCACGTGAGGAATCTGCTCGATACGAATGTTGAATGTATTCACCGAATCGTTATAAAACTCGCGCCGGTCGGCGATCTGGTTTTCCAGTGAGCTGATACGATCCTGAAACTGCATGAAATTCTGGTTGGCCTTTAAGTCGGGATAATTCTCCGCGACCGCGAACAGCGATTTCAACGCCCCGGTCATCATATTGTCGGCCTTCGCCTTGTCCGGCACCGACTTCGCCCCCATGAACGCGGTGCGCGCCTCGGTAACCGCCGTCAGTACTTTTTCTTCGTATTTCATGTACCCCTTAACGGTGTTCATGAGTTTGGTCAGCTCGTCATGCCGTTGCTTGAGCAGAACGTCGATATTGCTCCAGGCCTTGTTGATGTTGTTTTTCAGCCGCACCAGGCTGTTGTAAATGGAAATGAAATAGCCGCCAAGCACCACCAGAACCAGCACGACGATAATGACGACGATGGTTAGTACGATACTCATTGCAATTCTCCCTTAAAATGCGCCGTACAGATGAAGTAACCAGACTACTCCGATACCAAAAAACAGGCCGCCAAAACCAAAACCGGCGAACATCTGCCCTCTCATGGATTTCAATAACTCCTTTTCGCTTCGATCCGAAATGATGAACGTGTTTTCGTTCTGGCCCATCCTGATCAGCACCTTATCCGGCGCGTCGGCATCGTTGGCCGCCGTTCCCATGACAAACAGGGTATCATCCGGCGCCAGAAAATATTCGTAATAGCGACGATCGCCAACCCTGACTTTGCCTTTCCATTCCCTGATCGGCACCAATTTCATATCGCCTGTTTCCGGGCGCGCTTCCTTGTCGCCTTTCCAGCCGTTCAATGCCGAGACAAACATTTCAATCCCGCCGGAGACGCCGTGATCCTGATGAAAAGCCGCGCGTTCTTTGATATTGAATTCCGCCTTTTCGGGATACACCATCACCTGACCGGTATCGTCGGCGGCATAAAACGGAACCCGTCGATCACCGGTGGTAACGGTATCCCATTGATAGGTGGTTTTGGTTCGCCCATTGGAATCCCGCGACGTGTGTTTTCGATACTCTTTGATTTCGTATTTGAAATACACACACTCGGAGTTGGAAAACGGTGCGCAAATCAGTTCATCCGCCCGACAGGTGCCGTGGATCTCCACCAATCCCATCGCTATCGAGCGTACTTTGGATTGCGGGATATCCTTGATCAGCCGGTATTTGTGCATCCGGTTGAATCCACTCCAAAATATCGCCGCTCCGATCAGGCCAAAGAACGCCGCGGCGAGATGTTCAATCGAAATGGTCATCGTACAATTTCTCCATGGTGTTAAAACGCCGATCCGGCGAAAATTCCTCCCAGAGCGATCGTACTGACGACAATACCGATCACGACATAAATAACGAACGCCACGATTATCGTTACCACGAAATACCCGATCAGCTTATCCGGCGGCGGTTGTTTGACCGCCCGAATTCCGGTATATATCAGGTAAAACGAATACAATCCCAGAATCGACAGTATCGACAGCGCCGGGATAATCTGAAATACGCCCGCCGCCCAGGATGCCGTCGATGCAAACACCGCAACTTTGAGTGATGCGTTCATATCTTTCTGCGCCCCGAACGACGTCGCCAGCGCATCAATGATATACCCCAGTAAATACACTCCCGCCAGTGTCAGCAGGTAGGTCAGCAGAGCGAATACGATCCCGCGAAAAAACGGGGTTCGGTACACCCCCATACCCATCAGCGGATACCCGATCAGCGACCTTCCGAGAAAACCGGCCACCGCCGGGATGGCCGCCAGATACACCGCGTATTTTCCGAACAGGTCGGCGGTGGTGAGACTCTCCTGGCGAATCGTCTCCCACTCCGCCGCCGGTGTCAATAAAATTTGTTTGGCCCGATTAACCAGATTCACGATATAACCTCCGATTTCCGCATGCGCGTATTAATCCGGCCTGCGGCATGATTGTTTGTCCGTTTACAGCTTGATCAACTCCACCCGGCGGTTGTTGGCCTTGCCCTCCGAGGAATCATTGGTATCGAGCGGCTTGGATTCGCCCCATCCCTTGGCCTCGAGACGATCGCCGGCAATACCGAATTCGTTGATCAGGTATACTCGCACCGATTCGGCGCGCTGTTGCGAGAGATTCTGATTGTAATCGTCCGCACCGTCGCTGTCGGTATGCCCCTCGATCGACAGTCGCAATTCGGGATCATCGGTCAGTAATTCACCGATATTCTTGAGCGTCTTATACGACTGGCCTTTGATCTTGTGTGATCCGTAAGCGAACAGGATGCCGTGCGCGACAATTTTGCCATCTTCATCCAACTGCTCGCGCATGCTTTTGCCGCCCTCGGCAAAACGGAAATTGCGGAACAGGGTCGGATTGTTGACATCTTTCTTGGGATAATGGCGGATGCGGAATCCCACCGGATTGAAGTTTTCCACCTTAGGTACATTGGCGATACGGATATCATCGATATAGGCTTTTATAGAACGAGAGGTTGCCATGACCCGCATGGTGTGCACACCCTTCTTCAGCTTCTCCGGCAACGTTTTACTCGCAAGACGCTGATTATGTATTTCCAGCCAGGTGCTATTACCACTCACAATACCAAGTTCAGCAATATTCTTTCCTTCGGCATCCACCCAGAACAAATAGAAATAATTGCCGTCGAAACCTTTGCCATTATCATAAAACTCAAATTCCACTGTGTAGCTTTCAGGAAGCGGTCTATCCGGCGTTTTGGGTCTAAGGTATCCGTCGTCCGTGGCCAGAATCCAGTACTCCTTGCCGAGTCGCGCGACTTCGTACACACCCTTCTCCAGATTCCAGCGCATCGGGAATTCGCCCTCTTCCTCGCCGTGCAAATCATCATAGAAGATTGCCTTGTCGCCGGGGACAAAATCATATCGGGTGTACAATTTCATGTTTTCGGCAACGTCCGTCGTCTTTTTAACGGCGACCGCACCGGCGGTTTGCCCGCCACTTGACGTGGCCGTCGTTGCCTGAGTCGCCGCGCCGGCCGATGATCCCGCCGTGCTCGAGGATCCGTATTCACTGCTGTACTGTCCCTGTCCCTTGTAGCGATAGTATTCCTTCGGCGTCTTCTTGGCGATTTCTTCCACCGCCTTGCGCAACACCTCACGAATCGCGCCTTCCATCGGTTCGTTCTTGTACACCGAAAGCGCTCCGGCCATAGCCAGATCCGACGTCCATCCTCCGCCGGCCGCGTCGGCTTTCCACTTGCTCGCCTTGCCTTCCAGCGACATCGCCTTGATAATGCGTCGGGTGCGGATATCGATCAGTTTGATATCCATCAGAATCTTGGCTTCCTTTTTGGAGGCCCCGATCGCACCGAATGCCTTTTTCTTCAGTCCGCCGAGAGCACCGCCCCCGCCGCCGGCATCCGGTTCGAATCCCGTGACAGCTCCTGTCACAAGCACGTCGGCGCCTTCCATCAATCCCTTGTCGGCGCCGCGTCCCTCCTCGACATAATCCGACTGGCCCAACTCGATCTCATCGATCAATTCGTCCACTTCCTCCTGGCTGGCCAGAACGATAAATTTTTCATGATTCGCCAGCGCCGTCGACAGCATCTCACCGACCGCCGCCGCGACTTCCCACGGACAGTCGCCCGACTTGTCCTTGATCTTGCCGACCGTAACTCTCGCCTTGTTTCCCTGATAGGTGATATTGTCCTCCATGTCCGCGACCGCAGAGCCGCACAACACCGCCACCATCACCATCAGACAACCCATAATTTTCCCCAATTTACAGCGTGTCATTCCATCCTCCTGCAAGTATATCATTATATTACGTTCATGTCGTGAAGCGCCTTACCCTGTCTCAGCAAGTAATATAAGAAAAATAAAAAGCCCCCGTCCATGCTTTTTTTGTTTTTATCGGAGAGAAATGACGCTATGATTCACGACTCGTCAAGACGGCGGCCGTGACAAACCACGGCGTGCACTCGCGTGATATTGACAATATCTTCAAGGGGATTACCGTTTACGACCAGTAAATTGGCGATCATCCCCGGCATGACCGAGCCGAAACGGTCATCCGCCTTCAACCAGCGGGCGGGATACAACGTCGCCCCGCGAATGATTTCCACCGGCGGCACCCCGGCCTCCGCCAGCAATATCATCTCGGCAATCGTGTGCGACGGAACATGGCCGTCATGTCCCGTCAGGATCGGCACTCCGGACTCCACTGCGGCGCGCACGCACCGGCGTTGAATATCATTAAGGACCGTCAGTCGACGAAGCGATTCAGCATCGTTTTTTTCCTTTTGCTCGGCCAGAAATTGGGTAAACACGTGCATGGTCGGGCAAAAACACGCCTCGTGGGAATTCATCTCCTGCATCAACGATGTCAGCTTGTCCTCGGAAATCGAATCATCTCCCCTTTCGAACGCTTTGGTCTCAAACTCCTTTTTATCTTCCGGTGAACCGTCCCGTTTTACCCGCTTCAATTCTCGCGCGAGTTCATCGGTCAGCACCGCCGGCCACGGTGATTTGCCGTGTTCGAAACATCGGACACCCAACTCCAGCGCAGTATCCATGGGAATGTCATGAAACAGCGCCGAACCCGGATCATGCACCACCGGCAAATCGTACGATGCCGCCTGGCTGAGAATCCGTTTGTACACACGCCGGTCGAACTTGTTGAACGTTTTCAAACATGACACGCCGTTGTCGGTCAGCCATCGGACAATCCGGTCCGCATCCGCTTCCCTATCGACCGGAATCGTAAAATCCGGGATGATCTCATTGTGTTTCTCCCAGGTAAGCGGGCTTTTTTCGAGCATCGGCCCGGCATAGAACACATCGGGGCCAGGATATTTCCCGCGCCCGATATCCTCCGCGAATTTCTTGATAATGGCAATCGGACTGCCGACGTCTCGTATCTGTGTCACGCCCCGTCGCACGAAATCACCGAGAACCCACTCTCCCAATCGCTCGGACGGAACCGCGTCGTCGATTTCGACTTCGGCGCGAATTTCCCGACCGACCGATTCATCCTCCGCCGCCAGAAATCCCAGATGCGCATGGCACTCAAACAAACCGGGCAGAATATATTGTCCAGTGCAGTCAATTCGGCGCGCGTTTTCGGAGGCATATCGACCGCCGGGAATTACATCGGTAATGATATCCCCATCCACCACCACGTCCATATCATCCTGGACGAATCCCGCCACGGTATCGACAATACGACCGCCGAAAAGCAGATACTCTTCCGACATTACTGATTTCCTTACAAAAGATTGAGCGACCTGATAATGTAATGTACACAATTCCGCCCCCGGCGTCAATCTTTCCATGAAAATATAGGGGTTGCCGTCAAACGGACTTCTACGACGTATTCGGCAACCATTTCAACCGACAACAGAATGAAACTAGCCTATAAACCGAAATTCCCGGTCTCGACCCATTTCATCGATAACAGCGACCAGAAATCGAGAGCTATGCGCTGAAGAACATATTCATAGGGTAACCAGCCATAGCCATGATCCCCCCATCCGGCTCCCCACGAATTACGAATCAGCAGGGCGCCGGTGGTCTCTCGATTGCACCGCGTGTTCTTGATCTTCCTGGCGTCGTCATATCCCACCGCGACAATGGCATGCCCCCAGACCGCGCGTTCACCGTCACAGGGAAATGGAATCCCGCCGGGCGTATCGCAGTTGTCAAACGACGGGAAACCGAAAAAGCCGAACATGCTGGGAATTTTGGCCGCCAAAAACAGCTTCACCGTTGTCAATATCTGTTGGGGAGTTCGGTTGGCACTCATCGGGTCATGACAGAAATACTTGAGCGCTTCATAGTTGTCGGCCACGGCATACACAAACGACGACGGCTCATCGTCGAACGTCCGTTCCCCGGACGTTCCGGGTTGCTTTCTGTCGGTATACGGCCAGTATTTCTCCGGCGGCACACCGCACAATGCCAGCGCGCCCATCGTGGTGCGAAGCCAGCCGCCGGTATCGCCGACAACCCCCATCAAATTGCGTGTCGTTTTATACACGAACAATCGCGACGCATTGATATGTCTGCCGAACGCTCTTCGCTCGAAATATTCCACCACTCCCACTCCGGCGTGAGCGGTACAGGAACCGAGCCCCCCCTGACTCTCGATCGGCGAGCAATCCTGACGAAGGTCAACCGTCGCGGGCAAACCCGGCGCGGCCATCTTGGGTCCGATCCCCAGCGGTTCGGTCAGCTTCATGAACTCATCCTTGCCGTCGGTGTAGTCTTTCATGCTGGGCAGTTGCGGCAACCAGCCGGTTCCCAGTGGTTGGTCACTCGATGCCGTTTTCACCATTTCATAGGATTTGTACATGTTCACCCCTTTCTCACATGATAGGTCTTGTTATTTGACGGTCGCATGAATACGACCGGGATCACGTGCCATGCGATCACCTCCTTTCCGACACTCCGACCGGTGTGCTCCAAATCACGTGAGAATGGTAAAAAGACAACGTTACCATGACAGATTCTGCCCTGCCCGATATGATTCGCCGTTGGTGGCCGGCCTTTTTTTGCCGCAAAAAACGGATGCGACAAAGATTATGTTTGTATAGTTGCGCGAGATGTACTGAGATCTTCGTTCCCCAGCGTCGCGTGCCCGATGCGAGAAACCTATTGACTACATATAAATATAGACCAGTGGATTCTTTTTTGTCAAGCATTTATTGTTCAGAGATCACACGCGTTCGGCGGTGCAGATCAGCCGATCCGATTCCGGCGTAAACGCCGCCCCATCGAATTTCGACAGCGTCTCAACCACCCGCAAACCGGCCGATTCCAATAACGGCCGTAAATCGGCAAGATCGTAGGGACGCTGACGATGTTCCTCGACCGATCCGTCGGGAAACTCGAATATCGTCCGGGCCAGCAATCGATCCGGATCATAATACAGCCTCTGGATAAAACCATCGCCGTCAATCGTTCGCTCCAGTTTACTATCATGATACTTTATGTAAATCCGCGCCGTGACTGAGTCGTTCGTATATTTCCACCTTGTGTTCTTTGGCGGTCATCCGGTTTCCGGGTATATTGACTTACATTGATCATTCGTGTAAAAGATACGCCCGCCACTCTTCGTCAAGCGTCGCCACATCGGTATTCAATACGGTTTTCAACATTGCGGTCA
>CAZVNK010000039.1:0-2930 GCA_964628115.1 uncultured Ignavibacteriaceae bacterium
AAATACATATTAAAATCCAGGAAGGGCTGGCCGCGGCGGAGCGCATTTTCGACGTGCTGGAAGCGCCGGTTCAAGTCAGGGAGCCGGAAAAACCGGTCGTCAAGACAGATTTCACGACGTCCATAACATATGAAAACGTCAATTTCTCCTATATTCCCGGCGAACCGGTTCTGGAGGATATCAGTTTCGAAGTGAAACGGGGAGAGGTGATCGCGCTGGTCGGCTCATCGGGAGCGGGCAAATCCACGCTGTTCGATCTTTTGCCGCGCTTTTACGATCCGGTCAAGGGAAAGATTACCATCGACAGCGTGGATATCAGGGACATGCAACTGGCGTCATTGCGCGGACTGCTGGGGATCGTGACGCAGGAGACGTACCTGTTCAACGATACCATCACGCACAATATCGCCTACGGTTTGAACGGCATCCCGCAGGATGAAATCGTCGCCGCCGCGCGCGCGGCCAACGCCCATGATTTCATCGAGCGTTTCGAGGACAAGTACGATACCGTTGTCGGCAATCGCGGGGTGCGGCTTTCGGGCGGTCAGCGCCAGCGTATCGCCATCGCCCGCGCGTTGTTGAAAAATCCGCAGATATTGATATTCGACGAGGCCACCTCGGCGCTCGATACCGAATCGGAACTGCTGGTGCAGGAGGCGATCGATCGATTGATGGCCAATCGCACCACGCTGGTGATCGCGCACCGACTCTCGACCATTCAAAACGCCAATCGTATCATGGTGCTCGACCAGGGACACATTGCCGAATGCGGAACTCATGAGCAATTGATGGCGCAGGGCGGATTGTACGAACATCTTTACCTGATGCAATTCAAGGATCGGCCGGAATCGTGAAAAAACTCATATACAAACTCAAACCGCTCGAACGGGCGGTTAAGGCTATGGTGTTGCGGCTTTTCTTTCTTCTTGTCCGCAAGAGTGATCATCACGACGGGGCTTTGGATGTCTCTCGCATGAAAAGAATCCTGTTTATCCGACCGGAAAAAATCGGCGATATGTTCGTATCCCTGCCGCTGTTCGACGCGCTCAAGGCGCGCAATCCCCAACTGCAAATATACGTGCTGGCATCGCCGCGTAATATTGGATTGATCAAAAACGATCCACGCTTCGCGGGGATATTTCTCTATCGCAAAAACGCCCGCCGTGATCTGTGCGATCTTGGCGCAATGCGCCGTATTACATTCGACTGCGTGATCGACATGATCTGCAGTGATTCGGTCACGGCGTTGTTTCTGACCCATCTGTGCGCGCGGGGCGTGCCGACCGTTGCGATGGGCAAAACCCGTTTTCGCGAGTACTACAATATTAATTTCGCGCATCCGCTTTCGCAGGAAAACCACGTGATCGATCATACCCTGACCATACTGCAGGCGTTCGACGTCGATCCTTCGAATGCGAGTCGTTTCGCCTGTCCGTTCGTCTCGGATGATGTCATGCGGGAGGCAAAACGTTTCTATGACAAGACCTCGTCATCGGGATTGAAAATCGGCGTGAATCTTTCGGCGGGTGCGCCCTCGCGCTTTTGGGGAGTCGAGAAATCGACGGAATTGATCCGTCGCATTCTCAAAGAGTACGATCAATGCACCATATATATTATCACCGCTCCGCATGAACGCAATCTCGGAGAGATTCTTTTGCGTTCGTTCGATCATTCGGTGCATCTGATTCCTTCGGGACAAAATCTGATTCAGGTATCGGCCCTGTTGTCACGACTGGACGTGTTCATCTCGCCGGATACCTCGCTGATACATATCGCCCGGTCATTCGCTGTCCCGGTGGTCGGTTTGTACCGTCGCTTCATGAACGAGTACAAACTGTGGCGGCCTTACGGGCAAGAGACCGGCATGGTGCTGGCGCAAAGCGAGGACGACGTGTACGATATCACGGTCGAACGGGTGTATCGTGAAATGAAAGACGTTTTCCGGGAATGCGGATTGGTAACCGCATCCGAAGCGGGTCGTCCGGAGGGGCATTGACATGAACCGCCTGAAACCGCTGGAGTTCAAGATCAAGGCGGCGTTTTTCGCGTTGTTCCGGGTGTTTCTGAAAAAGGGACGTTCGGGAGTGGCACCGCTCGACGGATCGCGACTGCGCTCGGTGCTGTTTCTTCGTCCCGACCGTCTCGGCGACACGGTCTGTTCGTTTCCGTTGATCGACGAAATACATCGGCAATTCCCAAATGTGAAAATCGGCATATTGGCGTCGGATCGCAATATCGCGCTGATAAGAGATGATTCGCGTTTCGATAAAATATTTATCTATCGGCGTAGTATTATCAAAGACATCCGTGAAGTGCGCGCCATACGCAGGGAGAAGTTCGATTGTGTGGTCGACCTGCTTGGTGATGATTCCGTGACGACGTTGTTTCTATCGCAGTTGTGTTCGGCCGGAAGGCCGCGTATCGGCGTCGGGAAAAAACGCTTTGCACGGTACTACGATTACAATCATGATTTCACCGGCAGTCACGATCATATCATCACCATCAATCTGCAACTGCTAAAAGCATTCGGGCTCGATCCGGCATTGCCCGACGGTTTCGCGCCGCCGTTCATTCCCGATGCGGCAATACGAAAGGCGAAAACTTTTCTGGATAGTCTTCCCGAATCGGACGGAATGACGATCGGGATGAATCTTTCGGTGCGTTTGCCCAATCGTATCTGGGGATTTGAAAAGTCGAAAAAACTGCTGGAGTTGATTCGCGAGAAATATCCCACCATCAGAATTGTCATTCTTACCGCGCCGTCCGACAGATTCCGGGGCGATGAACTGCAACAGCCGTTTCCGCACGGAGTGTACCAAGTGCCGGAAAGACTGAGCATCATCGAGGTGTCGGCGGTGATCGCCCGGCTTGATATGCTGATCACGGCGGATACGGCGGTGGTGCATATCGCGCGGTCGTTCCGAATCCCG
>CAZVNK010000039.1:2940-12630 GCA_964628115.1 uncultured Ignavibacteriaceae bacterium
TGATCGGAATGTATCCCGAGTTCAGCGGCGTGTACCGTCAATGGCGACCGTACGGACAGGACTACGGACTGGTGCTGTCTCAGGGGGGCGATGATATTTTCAATATCACGCCGGAGCAGGCGTTCGACGCGTTCGAATCGACGCTGGCGGCGACCGGGCTGACGGTGTCGTGATGCGAATTTCGGCGGTTATCATTACGAAAAACGAGGAACGGAACATCGCCCGTTGCCTTCATGCGATTCGCTGGGTGGATGAGATAATCATCGTTGACAGTCAATCCACGGATCGCACCGTCGAAATTGCACGATCTTATGGCGCCAAAATTCACTCCCCGGAATGGATGGGGTACGGCCCGACCAAGCAGTACGGTGTCGAGCAGGCCGAAGGCGACTGGATACTGTCGCTGGATGCCGATGAAGTCGTGTCTCCCGAGCTCGCCGCCGAAATCCGCGACGTCTGCGCGTCGGATACACCTTGCGCCGGGTATCGCGTGCCGCGTCTGACCGGTTTTCTGGGTAGCTGGATTTATCACTCGCAATGGTACCCGGATTACGTGGTGCGATTGTTTCGACGCGGCAAGGGACGGTTCTCCGATTCGGCGGTGCATGAGCACGTTGAGCTTGAGGGTGCACTCGGCAGTTTGAAAAATACGCTGTTGCACTATTCCTATCCCGATCTGAAAACGTTTCATGCCAAGGGGGACCGCTACGCCGAGTTGTCCGCGCGGGAGATGTACGATCGAGGACGGAACGCGGGTCGGCTTGCGGTGTGGTTTCGTGCGATCGGGACGTTTTATCGTCACTTTATTCTTCGGGGCGGATTTCTCGACGGCTGGGAGGGGTGGTATATCGCGATGTTGTCCAGCCGCCGCAACTTTCAGAAATACAGCACCCTGCGCGCATTGCACAAGTCGAATTCATGATCGTCACGCAATCGGCAGATCTCGATCCGGCGCGAATCTCATTTTCATCATATACTTGTAGTTGCCAGTAGGGCGGTTATCGCGTATAATGTTCTTATGAATCTGGCGGAATTTATTATACAGGTCGAGGCGTTTAACGCCAATATCGATATTGCCCTGATTCGCCGGGCGCATGAGTTCAGTATCAAGGCGCATGAGGGGCAGAATCGTGAGTCGGGAGAGCCGTATACCGTGCACTGTCTCAACGTGGCGTTGATCCTGGCGGAACTGCATCTCGATTCCACGACCATCGCCGCCGGGTTGTTGCACGATGTGGTCGAGGACACGTCAATCGAGCTTGAGGACCTAAGGCAGGAATTCGGCGATGAGATCGCCGAGCTGGTTGACGGTGTCACCAAGCTGGGTCGGGTCGAATTCAAATCGGCCGAGGAACAGCAGGTGGAATATTTCCGCAAGATGCTGTTGTCGATGGCGCGCGATATTCGCGTCATTCTGATCAAGCTGGCCGACCGCCTGCACAACATGCGCACCCTGGAATATCTTCCCCCGCGCAAGCGCAAACGAATCGCGCAGGAAACGCGGGAGGTGTACGCTCCGCTGGCGCATCGGTTCGGTATCGCCAAGGTCAAGACCGAGCTGGAAGATTTATCACTCAAGTTTTTGATGCCGGACGTGTATTCCGAGTTGGTGCAAAAAGTCGAACTGACCCGCGAGGAGCGCCAGAGCTACATCCAGCAGGTGGTCGAACCGATCAGCCGGGCGATTTTCGAGGCGGGGATCAAGGCCCAGGTGTACGGCCGCGCCAAGCATATCGATTCGATTTATCGCAAGATTCAGTACCGCAACGTGCCCTTCGATCAGATCTCCGATTTATTCGCGATCCGAGTAATCACCACCACCAAGGCGGAATGCTATCATGCGTTGGGCGTGGTGCATGAATTGTGGAATCCGGTGGTGCGAAAATTCGCCGACTATATCGCCAATCCCAAGCCGAACAATTACCAGTCTCTGCATACGGCCATTTTCGGGCCGGAAAACAAAGTGGTCGAGGTGCAAATCAGGACGCGGGAGATGCACCATATCGCGGAAAACGGTATCGCGGCCCACTGGTTGTACAAAGAGGGACGTCAGCAGATGGACAAGGCCGACCAGCAGATGGCCTGGCTTCGCGACGTGCTCGAATGGCAGGAGGACATGCCCATTCCGTCGGAGTTTTTGGAATATCTCAGAGTAGACCTGTTCACCGATGCCTCTTACGTGTACACGCCCACGGGGGAGATCAAGCATCTTCCCGCCGGGGCCACGCCGATCGATTTCGCGTTCACGATTCATACCGAGGTCGGTTTGCACTGTAGCGGGGCCAAAATCAACGGGCGGATTCGTCCCCTGACGACCTCCCTGCAATCCGGGGACAAGGTCGAGGTGATCACCAGCCCGCATCGTCATCCCTCGCAGGACTGGTTGAAAATCGTGACCACGTCCAACGCCAAGTCACGCATCCGTCGCTGGCTCAAGCAGGCGGGATACGATCAGGCGGTGGCGCTCGGCCGCGAATTACTGGAACGTGAACTGAAGAAAAGCCGGGTGAAACTTCCGTCCGAAGAGGAACTGCTGGAAGTCGCCCAGGGGATGGCGCTCAATTCGGTCGGCAACCTGGTTTACGCGTTGGGCAACGGGCAGGTCTCCGCCCAGAGCGTCGCGCTGAAAATCCTTCCCGAGGACGAAGAGAAAAAAGAGTCGGTCGTCGAGCAGGTGCTGGAGCGTTTCCGTTCCGAACGCGGAATCAAGGTGCAGGGATTGTCGAATATGATGTTTCGCTTCGCGGGATGCTGTCAGCCGGTTCCGGGCGAGGAAATCGTCGGCTACATCACGCGCGGGCGCGGCGTGACCATTCATCGCTCCGACTGCCCCAGCATTCAAAGTCTGGCAAACGATCCCGAACGCCTGATACCGGTGTCATGGGATGTCACGCGCGATCAGACCTTCGTGGTGCAACTCGAAGTCAAGGTGGAGCCGCGCAAAAATGTCCTGGTGGATATCACCGACGCCATCGCCGACAACAACACCAACGTGCGCGGGGTGGATATCGACATTTCCGATATCAGCTCGGTCGGGCAGATCGTTATCGAAGTCAACAATCTCAATCAGCTGGAGCGTGTCCTGAGGCGGATCAGGAAGGTGAAGGGCGTTATCGCCGTTCGCCGCGCCGCCGGTGGCGAGTCCTATCCCGATTATTAAGCCATGAAACCGAGTTATCGTTATATCGCTTTTTTATTTTCTCTGGTGCTGTTCGCCCTGTTCGTGATAACATTCTGGAATTATTCCATCGATGACGCTTTTATCACTTTCCGCTATGCCGAACATTTCGCCGACGGTCACGGGATGGTGTTCAATATCGGCGACAAACCGGTCGAGGGGTATTCCAATTTTTTCTGGTTGCTGATACTGGCGGCATTGTACAAGCTCGGCCTGCCGACTTATCTCTGCGCCAAGGTGCTGGGGGTTATATTCAGTGCATTGGCGGGGGGAGTTTGGTTTTGGCATTATCGCAATGATAAATCCGCATGGGCGTGGTTGGCCGGGGCGGCGTATCTGGTGTCCCCCATTACCGCTTTCTGGGCGGTGAGTGGTTTGGAACTGGGCTTGTATGCGTTTGCGCTGGCCGGCGGAATGGTTGCCGGTATCAGACGTTCGTACTGGTCGGTGCCCTGCCTGGCGATTCTGGTATTGAATCGCCCCGAGGGATTTATTGTCGGTTTTGTCCTGATCGCGACTGCGGCGGTAGTGGATTATGTGCACGGGAAACGGGATATCCGATATTTGCTGATAAACGGGATCACGCTGATTCTGTCCACGGCGTTTATTATGGTCTTCCGCCTGATTGAATTCGGATTTATTTTTCCCAATACGTACTATACCAAGATGGGCGGCGTGGAATACGGTTTTGAACCGCTGATGAATATGTTGCTGTATTTTTTGCCGCTGACGTTACTGTTCGTGGGCGGAGTGGTCGTGGCGCTCCGGGATCGTTTACGCGACAAGATGCTGACTATGGCCGTGACGCTTTTTGTCGTGCAGGCAATCGTCAGTTCGCTGGTCGATCCGATCATGAATTTCCATTTTCGATACATGGCGGCGTTTCTGCCTCTGCTGATTCTGGTCGGGGCGCTGGTGGTGTCGCGGTTCGACAGGCGCGGTTTGCGGGTGGTGCTGGCGGTCGGGATCATCTCCCTGCTTGCGCCGTATGCGGCGGTTGACACCAAAATCGAGACTGAATTGACCGTGATGAACGCGCAACGAAGTCTAATAGCCTGGATCGACAGCCTGCCGTCCGATGCCGTCATTTCGATTACCGACGTCGGGCGGATTCCGTATTACACCGACAAGCGCTATCATGACATTTACGGATTGGTGTCGGAGGAAATCGGTCAGAACGGATTCAATCCGATGACCGAGTATCTTCGTTTCCCGGATTATTTCGTGCTGGTGGGGTATTTCGACGAACAGGGACATGTAACCCTGCGGTTCGGGCGCGAGCGGCTGATTTCCAAATGTCGCGGATTCAACACCACCTATCGCTATGCCGGAATCTCGACCCCGCCCGGCGCGGACACCCATGAAGACGGGTATTATTACGTGCGCCTGAAAAAAAACCAACAGGCGGTGGATTCGCTGATGACGCATCATCCGCCACGACAAATTCGGAACTAATCAACTCCGGCGGTGTTCAGGTAAATCATGGGAAATCAGAGTAAAGGGAAAGACATGAATACGCATATCTGTTCGGTCTGCGGTGCGCCGCTTGCCGGTGAATCCGCCTATTGCAACGGTTGCGGTCGTCTCGGCGGAAAAAGGCCGACCGGTTCCGCCGGTATTTTACGCCGTGATCTGATTATTCTGGTGTCGCTGATCGTAATTTGCGGGGTCGGATATGTTATGTATGCGGAACGTCCCGAACGTCCTCAAGCCGGATTTCAGCACCCGGATATTTCGGGTATGGAAAACGGATCCGTACCCGGCATGGCCGAGATCGACGAAAATCTTCCCGATGACTACGATGAACTGATCGCGATGGGCAATATCAATATGGATCAGGGGAAATACCCGGTCGCGATAGCCTGTTATCGCCGCGCGCTGGAAATCGATTCGACCGACGCCGACGTGTATACCGATCTCGGCGCCTGTTTACATGCGGCCGGAGACTGGCATAACGCCCTGCAGGTTTTACAGCGGGCGATAGCGCTCGATTCCAATCATGTCATCGCGCATTTCAATCTCGGCGTGGTATACAGCAGTCTGAACGATTTCGAACGCACCAAAATCCACTGGAACAAATATATCGAGCTTGCGCCCGAATCTCCCATTGCCGACACGCTTCGCGCCTATATGCGCCAATGGTAGACTTCCCGAATCCGATATCTTATGTAATTCTTTGTTGCGCCAAGGTTTCCAATACGGTAATTTCTTCCGCAGGAGATTTTGTATGGCGACAGATACCGTTTCCGTCATGACATTGATACATCTGGCGACCCGTAAGCTGGGATTGCCGCATGTGCTGGATTTTGTCTATCCGCCGCGATGCCTGCTGTGCGGCGGTAGTGCGGATCAATGCGACCGTTTACTCTGTTCGGATTGCCTGAATCGGATCGAAACGCTGACAGAGCCGTTTTGCATGAATTGCGGCGATATTCTCGCGAACGGGGCGGTTTGCCCGGAATGTCCGCCGGGGGACAGTATGCCGGTATTCGCCCTGGGATCGTATGTCGATCCCCTGCGGGCGGGCGTTCATGAGTTCAAATACCACGGTTTTCACGCGGTGGGGCGGTATTTCGCCGGACGCGTATTGGACGTCCACGGCAACCGTCTGGCCGCGCTCGATCCGGAATATATCGTGCCGATTCCCCTGCACAGCCGCAGAGAAAAACGCCGGGGCTTTAATCAAGCGGGCATTTTGTCCGATATACTGGGAAACGGCCTGCGGATACCGGTCGACGATAAAACCCTGTGGCAGATCAGGAAAACCCGCGATCAGGCCCGGCTTGACCCGGCCGGTCGCTGGAAAAACATTGCCGGGGCCTTTGCGATATCCGGTATCGACCTCGCGGGAAAACGGATCGCATTGGTCGATGATGTGTTCACGACCGGGGCGACCATGCAGGAAGCGCGCAAAGTTCTGCTGAACGCGGGGGCGAATCCCGTTTGCGGTATTGTGCTTGCCGCCGCAGGAAGATAACGGAAGCCTATGACCGACGTACGACAAAACGAACCGATTCTGGCCGAGTACCTTCAGTATCTCGAACTGGAGCGAGGGCTGTCCGCCAATAGCGTGCAGGCCTATCGACGGGATATCGACGAGTTTCGGCGGCTGTTCAAGATTAACGGCGACTACGCGGTCTCGTACCGGGTGGTCAATGACTTTATCGCCGGTCTGAGTTCGGCCAACCGTCGTCCGGCGTCGATTGCCCGCAAGATTTCATCGGTGCGCAGTTTTTATCGTTACCTTGCCGAACGGGGGCTGGTCGCGGACAATCCGTTCGAATACGCCCGGGTGCCGCGCATCGCCCGCTATCATCCCGATTACCTGACGGTCGCCGATATCGAAGCCATGCTCAGGCAACCGGATCAAATGACCCCAAACGGCATTCGCGACACTGCGATACTCGAAGTGCTCTACGGCACGGGAGTGCGCATTTCGGAATTGATCGATTTGAAAATGTCGGCGGTGTACGGTGAGGTCGGCTTTATCACCGTAATCGGCAAGGGCAACAAGGAACGGCTGGTGCCGTTCGGACGCTACGCCCGTGAGGCGGTGGAAAAATACCTGACCGAAGTCCGCGAGTCGCTTCGCGCCGAATGCGAAAGTGAGCATTTGTTTTTATCGCGCAATCGGACGAAATTCTCGCGCGTGGGAGTATGGAAGATTATCAAGAAATACGCCCTGAAAGCGGGAGTCGCCAAGAAAGTCACGCCGCACGTGTTTCGGCACAGTTTTGCCACGCACATGATCGACGGCGGCGCGGACTTGCGCACGGTGCAGGAACTGCTGGGACACGCCAGTATCACCACCACGCAGATTTACACGCAGGTCGATCGCGAATACCTGCTGTCGGTGCATCGGGAATTTCACCCGAGAGAAAAAGCCGTCGTGATGGAGAATGCCTGATATGTTTCACTGCGCCGTTCGCCAGGAGGGAGTCGATATTGCCTTTTTTCTCTCGAAAGCCTTCGCCGAGAGCAATATCTCCCTGCACTATTTTCGTTCTCTGGACGAACTGCTGATTTTATCCCAGCGGTATCATCTCGATCTGGCGATTATCGCCGGTGACGGTGCATTCGACAATGAACTGGAAATGGTACGCCTGGTCAAAAACCATATTTTTCTGGCGGCCATCCCGACCGTGATGTACCATCCGCAACCGAACGAATCCGATCTGATCGCCGGTTTCCAGAACGGCGCCGACGGATTTCTCCGGGGAAAATGGCGGGAGAAGCTGTTCGAGGCGGAACTGAGCATGGTGGCCGAACGGTCCGACCGGGACATTTCGTTCAATCCCTCGACCCGTCTGCCCGGCCCGGGATTGATCGAGAAGGAAATCGAACGCCTGCTCAAACTCGAGGCGGATTTCGCCGTCTGTTACGCCGATATCGACGATTTCAAACCGTATAACGACTATTACGGTTATTACTATGGCGACCGCGTGATCAAACTGACCGCGCGCATTATTCGCGACTGCGTGTTCGATATTTGCCGTGAGGGATTCGTGGGGCATATCGGCGGCGACGATTTCATCTATATCATTCCGTCCGATCTGGTGTCGCTGGTGTGCGAGAACGTCATCAAGGTGTTCGACACGCTGATTCCGTTTCGGTATGCCGAACGCGACCGCGAGCGGGGGACGATTACCACCACCAATCGCAAAGGCGAAATCGAGACGTTTCGCCTGCTGACGATTTCGGTCGCGGTGCTGGTGAATCACGGCGACACGTTCAATCACGTCGGTGAGATGTCCCACATGCTGGCCGACCTGAAAAAATATTCGAAATCACTTCCGGGATCGAATTTCGTCGTGGAACGACGCAAGAAGTATTAAAACCATCGTCCGATAATCAGTTGCCGATTTGGCTCAGTAGTTCTCTGGCCGGCTCGAAAGTCGGGTCCAGTCGCAGACATGTTTCCAGATTGACCCGAACCGAATCGACCGGGTAATGGAAATTGTGATAAACGACCGCCAGGTTGAAATATCCCCGGGCGAAATTCGGATCGATACCAAGCGCCTTGCGGTACCGTTCGATGGCCGGCTCGGCCTGCTTCGTGGTGAGATACAGGTTGCCCCAGTTGAGCAGGTCGATCGCGCTCAGGTCGGCGATACTTTCCGCGTGACGGAACATGTCATCGGCCTGCTGGAATTTCATCTGCCGGGCGTACAGCGTTCCCAGTTTGGTGAAGGCGTCCTTTTGTCGCGGATCGATTTCCCCCGCCCGTCGATAGTACGGTTCGGCCTGATCGTATTTCTCCCGCGCCTGATAAATATCACCCAGATTGATATACGCCTGATACAGATTCGAGTCGAGTGTGATCGCCCGACGGTACATCCGTTCCGCGTTCGCGTAGTCCTTGCGCGCCTCGTGCACCAGTCCGAGATTGTTGTAGGCATCGGCGAAATCGGGATCGGTGCGAATCGCGGTTTCGAAATTCCGCGCGGCCACATCCAGTTTGCCCAGCCGGTACTGCACGTATCCCAGATTGTTGCGCGTCGCTTTCGATCCGGGATTGGCCTCGAGCGATTCCAGATATTCGGACTCGGCCCGAACCAAATCACCCTGTCGTTCATAGGTCAGCCCCAGATTGAAATGAATCTGCGCGGTGTTTTCGAAACCGACATCGAAATAGGTTCGATTGCAGAGAATAAGCATGATCAGAAACACCGCGAGATACCCGGTGAATTTCCGCCATTCCCGTTTGGCCGCGAAATCTTTCAGGGCGATCGCGCCGAATGCCGCGAAAAGCAGTAAAAACGGAATCACGGTCAGACGGTGGCGGGCGGTAACCAGAAAGAGAATCACCGTGGGGATATACCCGATGATAAACACGTACAACAGGGCCAGTTCCCTGCGACGGGGCCAGCTGAGTATCATGCCGATCACGGCCAGCGGCACGAGCAGTCCGTAGGGAAAATAAATCGGCGATTTCCAGAGCAGTATCGACAGCAGTGGCGAATAGTTCCGACTGAAATAGATATCGGTTTGATCGGAATTCTCGAAACCGATCAGAAAATACACCAGCTTTTTGAACGTGATCCCGATGAATTCCCCCGGGTTGGAGATGATGAACACCAATGCCTTTTTGGTCCAGAACGATGATTCACCGGCGGCGGTCAGCGGATGTCCCGCTTCGCGTTCGGCGGCGATGCGCGTGGCCTCGGCGAATTCGGTCCAGGGAAGAGACTCGTTGAGGTCAAGTTCCGGCATCAGCATGGTCAGTCCCTCGGTTTCGGGATTGTTGCCGATGTACAAGTTGACCCCGCCCTGAGATGAAATCAAAATCGGTTCGCCGGTGACGATGTAATTGCGCGCCGTGACCGACAAAACCGGAATGAGTATTCCGACCAGGAAAACTCCCGCCAGATTGATTTTGCGCCGGGTATCGACGTTATGCAGGGTGAGATATATCCACACCATAAAAAACGGTGACAGAATCAGAATATTCGGACGGTTGGGATGAATGGGAAATAGAAGAAGGGTTACATAAGTTTTTCTTTTTGAGGTGG
>CAZVNK010000040.1:0-12329 GCA_964628115.1 uncultured Ignavibacteriaceae bacterium
CAGTTCGACCGAATCTCCCGGAGCGAGAACGTGAGGACCGCTGGTAAGAATCGTCAGGTAGTCACCGGCCGTGTGTGTATCAATGTCAACACCTGTCGTCGTAATATACGCATATTTGTCCTGATCCGTCAAGGACAGCTTGCTGTCACCGTTGTCCAGCGCCACCGCACCGGTCATGTTTTCCAGCAATACCATTCCGGTCGCCGATGTTCCGCCGTCCTGATACAGCACGTTCAGTTCGCTGTCGTAACCGATCAGGTCGCCGTCGACGTTCAGATCGAAATCGGCCAGAAAACCGAAACAGAGATTACTGACCGGCTCGTTGGTCTTGTTGATCAAAAAGTAGCGGACGATCATATAGCCGTCTTCGCCCGGTTCGTCATAACTCGAAACGACCTGCCGAACCGCAATCGGAATCGGTAATTCGGAGGCGTTATCGACAAAAACCGCATCGCTCCGATACCCGCCGTCGATGGCGGGATTACTTGCCGCCAGCGAGACGGTCGGCGTGCAATCGGACTGATCGGCGCGACCGAGACTGTCGCGCACCGATGATGACATCTGCAGGACATTGCGGCCGACAATGATCCCCGCCTCATACAGCAGGTTGGATGAACCGTCAAGCGTCAATCCCTTGCCGCCCGCCGGGTACACCGAATTGGCGCCGAGACCGAACTGACCGAAATCGGTAACGGTCAACTCCAGGCGGTCGGTAACATGAGTCAGCATAGCACCGTTGGGAGCCCGGCCGACGGTCAATTCCGTGTACAGCGTATCCCGGCCACCGTTGTTCGGGAATTCGATATATAACGTCAGGTCAATGATCGTGCCGTGAGTCAGACGGTCGGCAACCTGAATTTCAAACGGAACCAAATTCATCGCACTCGTAATGCCTTCCGGGAAGAAAAAGACCGCTATGTCGTTGTCGAACGACACGCCGTCAGTGGCGGTTTCGATACGACCGGTGACCGAACCAAGTCCGTCGGTCGCGGCCGACAGGCGGATGAACAAGTCGGCAGACTCGCCGGGATCGAGAATATTGTCGCCCTGGGTAAGGCATTCATCTATCATGACCGACGGAAGCGGCGGGGTCGGCATGTAAGACAGCGCCAGATCCGCATCCGGCAAACCGTAACCGTACACGTTGTCCTCACCGGCCTCGCCCATGTCACGAGCGGAAAGAATGATCGCGTTTTTCACCTGATCCACCGTCGCGTCCGGATTGTACTGACGCAACAGCGCCACCATTCCGGCGATAAACGGCGCGGCCATCGACGTGCCGGTCATGAGATGATAACTGCTGTCCTTGTAAGACGAATATATCGAAACGCCGGGAGCCACGACTTCGGGCTTTTTCTGCGTCGGATCACAGGCCGACGGACCACGGCTTGAAAAATTGGCAATAACGTTGTTGATATCGTCGATAGCGCCGACCGCAAACGTATTAAGCGGCGACGTGGCGTTGTCGGCCGGGATGCGAAGCGACGCCGAATCGGGACCTTCGTTGCCGGCGGCGAAAATCGTCACGATACCGGCGGCCTCGACGTTATCGATGGCCTGGCTGAAAGTCTGGTCGCACGGCGGAAACAGCGACTGCGGCACACCCCAGCTGTTCAAGATCACGTCGGGAACGTCACTGATCGTATTGGGATTGCCGTCGGGATCGATCGCCCACTGGAAGGCTTCCAGAATGTCCGAAACGGTGCGACTCAGCGTCTGTCCCTGATCGACCACCGCGGCGCAAATCCATTCCGCGTCGGGCGCGACACCGAAACTGTCCGACGGAGTACTGCCAACCATAACACCCATAGTGTGCGTACCGTGACCGGACTTGTCGGACGGTACCATTCCGGTCGCGTACGGACCCAGAAAACAGGCGTTGAATGCGGCATGGTTACCACGCCAGTTGTGCTCAAGCGCCGGGTGCGTGCCCTCAACACCGGGGTCGAAATGGCAAACCAGACGTCCCTTGCCGGTAATGCCGCGACTCCAGACCGCGGGAATGTTCAGTTTTTCCAGATGGCTCGAAACGGCGCTCGCGGTCTTGCTCACTACGGCATTTTCGACCGGTCTGATATAATCGAGATGCGCATCCTGAATGATCGACGTCACCCCCGGAAGGCTCGACAGTTGGTCAATCTTGGCCAGCGGAATTTCGAAAGCCAGCGCCGGGGCAACCCAGAATTCCTTTATGGAAGCATCGCCATGAATCTGTTTGACTTGATTTTTAAGTGAGGAAAGCAGTCCGGCATTGGCGGACTTCAAATGCTCGACAACGGCGGCGTGACGGGCCTGAAACGTGGTCGCGGACGCCGAACCCATACGCTGAACGTCACGATTGACATCGAACGCATCGGCAAACAACACCACCGAGAACAGCGAATCGGCATTGGCCTGATTCACCCGCGAAAGCGCATCCAGAAGAGACGGAGACATTTCGGCGGCGTGCGAAACCGTTATCAACACCAGTCCGAGCAGAAGCGCAGAAGCAATTCTATGGAATGATATGCTATTCATCTTTCCTCCTCAAATAAAACCATATCCTGTTTGAGCAAGGCGTGTGCCATCGGGAAAAGATCGAAAAGAGACGATATATTGTGAAAAATACTGCACACCCAGACGCCGCAAGAAAGGCGTATGGCATTGTATTACAACAAGATATAAGAATTCTGCCATGATGTATAAAAATGGCCCCACTAAGTCATACCCGGGCGGTTACCCTGCACAACTATGCGCAGGAATGCAGACACGAAATAGATTGCACAATCAATGCTTTGTTGATAAAAGACCTTCCGATGTGTATCTTGGGAAAGATATATGAGCAAACCGGCTGACATTATCAGAACCCGGCCGTATCTGGCCGTGATAGCGCTCGGATTGATCGTGCGGCTGGTGTATTTGCTCTATTATATAGATGGACCGGAATGGGACCAATTGCTGGTCGATTCGCTGTTCCATCACCGCTGGGCAATGGCAATCGCCGGCGGCGATATTATTGGTGGCGAGGTATTTTTCCGGGCTCCGTTCTATATCTATATACTGGGTCTGTTTTACGGCATTTTTGGCCATTCCCTGCTGGTCGGTCGTATTTTCGGCCATCTGGTTGGATTGATCGCCGTTCTTGTCACCTACCAGTTGACCAATCGCCTTTTTTCAAAACGAGCCGCAATCGTGGCGGGGACATTACACGCCCTCTACCCGATCGCCATATATTTTGAAAGCGAACTTTTGGTCGACAGCCTGTTTACCATGCTGGTTGAATTGTCACTACTCTGCCTAATGATCGCGTATGATCGGAAAACCCTACGATGGTATTTCATAACCGGTCTGGTAATCGGCCTCGCCGCGATCACCCGCCCGGTTATTCTGGGACTGCTACCGGTATATTTTATTTGGATTCTGTTCGACCGCGATAACACCTCCAGCCGCTGGAAATCGATCAGCATCCTGATGCTGGGAGTGATCCTGTTGATTGCCCCGGTAACGGTCAGAAACCGGATCGTCGGCGATGATATCGTTCTCATATCATCATCCGGCGGGGTGAATTTCCATATCGGCAACAATCCCGCCGCCGACGGTTTGACCGCCGCGATGCCCTCTCCGCTGGGAGCGAACTGGCGGATTCAGGACATCACGTATCTGGCCGAACAAGACCTCGGCAGAAAATTGAAACCGTCGGAAATCTCATCGTACTGGACACAACAGGCCCTCGATTGGATACGAAATCATCCGGGCGACTTTCTCCGATTGTATCTCAAAAAACTGTACTATGGGCTGAATAACCATGAAATCGCCAACAACCGCAATCTGGCATCGTTTTTCAATAGCAATCCGATTTTAAAATACATACCTCTCAATTTCGCAATCCTGATCTTTCTGGCAGTCATCGGGACGATGCTCTCGACCAATGATCGCCGCGTGCGCTTTATCCTGTTGTACCTTGTCTGGTATGTACTGCTGATATCATTCTTTTTCATCAACGCCCGTTTTCGTCTTCCGATTCTCCCCCTGTTAATGATACTTGCGGCGAACGGTGCGGTCGGACTGGTGGCATTCGTCGTAAAACGGCAACGCATCGCACGCCATATCGGGGCGATTACTGCCGGTATCCTGTTGGTACTGCTTTCCTGTTCGAATCGATACGGCTATCACGTCGATGATTTCTCCGGCGGTTTGTTCAATCAGGCCAATTATTATCTGGCTCACGGACAAATCGACGAAGCGATTGCCCGATACAAACGAATTCTGTCGGAGTATCCGCGCTACCCCGAAGCCGCGCTCAACTGCGGTGCGGCTTATTTGAAAGCGGGCGACGGTGATTCCGCCATGCACTATTTCCGCCGCGAACTGGATTATTCTCCCGCCAATGCTCGCGCGTTGAGTAATGTCGCTTCGATGTATTATCTGCAGGCGCAATTCGATTCCGCCCGATACTATGCCGAACAGGCCATAACATCAACGCCATATCTGATCGATCCTTATCTCGTCGGTATTCGCGCCGCCGAGGCATGTGATGATACGTCGGGATTCCGTGATTTGTTGCGACGCGCGATAAACGAAACAACCAATCCGATACGAATATATCTCGACGCCGGCATGATTTACTCCGACCGGCACGTTACCGACAGCGCCGAATTCTATCTGCGCCGCGTTCTTGCCGAAAACGAACCCGCCCCGGAAACCGATGACGCCGCTTTTGACTGGTCAACCGCCGCCACGGGTGCGGCCACGACCACGATTAAGGCCCGTGCCGCCTATCAGCTGGGATATTTATTCGGTTTGCAGAATCGACTGGACGAGTCGATTACCATGAGCAAGCGGGCCATCGCGCTGGATAGTAGCCTGGTGGAAGCCTATGTCAATCTGGCCGGCGGTTATCTGGCCGCCAATCGGTATGAGAACGCCCGACACATTGTCTCTCTGGCGCAACGACGATTCCCGAACAACGAACTCATTGCCGAGCTCACCCGGCGTATTCCATAAAAAAAGCCGGAGATACATAAGTACCTCCGGCAATTCGTATTCGCAAAGTGTCTGTTAGTATTCTGAGATGAATTCCTTCGCCACATCGATTCGGCGTTGATTATCCTCAATCTCCTGTTGAATACTGCGCAGTTTCTGGACACTGACCTGCGCGTCGGCGGTCTTGTCCATCTTGCCGGTTTGCAAAAACGGCTGAACCGACAGCCAGTCCATTGACTCATTGAAAATTGCCTGTGCGGAAATGGAATCGACGGCAACCAAGCTAAAGCAGTAATGCATCGTCCGATACACCTGAGTCTTTTTGGCAATGGCCACTTTGGTCCCGGCGTATTTCTCGACATAAGCCGGCCTGTCTTCGTCTTCAGGACCGTACTTCGACACGTATTCGTATATGGCCTTCGATGTTCCGTCTTTTCTGACATAACCGACTTCCGGCAAAGCCGCGATGGAGTCATACCAGGGATACGGGAGACTACCCTCGGTCGAGCTAACCCACGCATACCGATTATGCAATAACGCCGTATCAATGGCAAAATTAAACGTCTCCGGAGCATCCGTAAAAACATACGGATTGTCATTAACGGTTCCACCGACAAAACTTTCGATTCTGTCAACCACGATATCAGGACTGATACCGGTTGAAATCCTTCCGGTCCATCCGGTATGTATCATGGCATCAATACCGAAGTATTCCTGGTACAGAGCGGGAACGTTTTGATACGTCGCAAAAGGCAGTGTATTCGCTCCCGACGCGGGAAACGGCCCACGAAGCATCGACCAGACACTCATGCCCGCATTCAAACCGCTGACGATATGTGAAGTGCAAATGGTCCCGTTGGACGGTTCCGAACCAACGGAGAACTCCATTGCCGACGTTGCGTCATCTTTCACAATCAGAACGATTTTGTGTCGGAGAACATCAGTGAGACTGAACGCACCAATCCCATATCCGGCAAACGTTCGCAACATTGCCGCCGGATAATAATCCTGAGTGGCAAAATACTTGTTGTAATTGATGGAGGAGCCGGCCGCTTCGATATCCACGTCATCCAGCAAGGAGTCGACATCAAAACATCCAGCCTTCCATCCGTTCGCAAGACCACCATAGACATCCTTCAGCAAATGGCCGTCATAGTAGTCATCCCATAGTTGTCCATAGATATCTCTTCCAACCCACTTCGCTCTGGGCCAGTTTCTGAAAAACTGATTTGGCTTGTATACCGAATAATCCACCAGCATAACATCTCGTTCATACTTGGGCTCTATCACACTAATCCAGCGAAAATCGGGAGCATTATCCGGCACCTTCGAATCATCTCGTGCCTGACAGGTAAAGAAAAAATACCTCTGTCTGGTAATGGATAAAATCGAATCATGCGAGGGATCCTTACGAAATACATTGTATATCGTGGCTCGCTCGACGTCATATAACCAGCCGTCCGACTCTTCCACCAGGAAAGTATCGGGATTAACCAACGGAAGACTGTTAAGACGATACAGTGAATCGGGCGGCAATGCCGTCGAATCGATTTCACCATATACACCGAGCGTCAATGTATCCCACGTTCCCAAATCGAACCGTCTGAGATCCTGATTAGCAACTTCAATCGGGTAATAGTCATAAATAGGAGTGATCGTTGTTTCCGGCGGCGTCACGGTGGTGTTAATTGCGGTATCGGCCGAAACCATCAGTGCCAACGTGTCACCTTCCAGATAATAATCACCATTGTCATCCACGAAATACGCCTGTTGATAGTTATCATTGATGTACTCCATTTCCAGACTGTCATACGGTCCGTAAAACTTCCAGCGATACTCAAACGGTGGAGCATCCCGTGGATAGTCAACCGGATCAGTAGCCGACCACTGGACCTGTATGCCCGGAAGAATTCCGTCGGATGACACGGCATTGATAAAGGGACTTCCCAGACTGTAATAATTAATTTTGGTAACCGGGAAATGGTTGTTTTTACGAAACATACGATAAATAACGTCGGATTCCTCACCAAGATTGTCAATCGCCTGCAAAAACACATATGAAGACACGTATTTGCGCACCGGATCCTTCACGTCTGCCGACATATTCACCTTGGAGTTGGAATTCGGATTCTCGAGGGTAACTTCCAATACCGTCCAATCGATATCGGCCTTGTTCCCGTAAATAAAGCCGAGCGGATCGCCGCCGACTACGGTGCTTTCGATCACGGCATAGCGGAAATACCGAATAAACCCGTCAACATCGGTACCATACCAGTAAATGGTGGTATCCGATGAGAACTGGGATCCGGCAACCGGAATATTGACAAACTGCACTATCGGCGGCTGATTGACTCGTTCCGGTCCTTCCACCTCTTTGGTACATCCCCAAAAACCAATGGAATATATTGCCAGCAGTAGCGCAGTTATAAGCAAAACGCCACGTTTCATGAGTTTCCTCCACTATCTTTTATCTTCTCATCCATATTAAAAGGCCAAGCTGAAGGAAAATCGATGGACCTCGTTCAGGAATTTGAAATCCTGATACGCGTAATCAACCGTCAAATCAACCTCATCGTTTATCGGAAGTCGAATTCCGCCACCGGCCGTAATGCCGTCGATGTCGTAATTCATGCGTTCCCCGATTCGAAGACTGAACCGGTCGAGATATCGATATTCCAAACCAAGATTGTACTTTTCCAGGTTGTCAGCCGGATGTTGACCTTCTGCGGCAAAAATTACCAGGTGTTCTTCCATATCAACCATGTCGATGGAGGCGCCGAATTTGAAATTCATCGGCAGGGGAAATTCCTTGGCAATATATTTCATGTCCGGCCCGAAATTCGAGATTAACATGGCAATTTTGAAATTGCGGTATCCGGAATTATAATTGGTTCCGACGTCAGTCGCCCAACCGGAGACTTGATAGTCCTCGAACAGGTCCTCACGAATGTATTTCATGGGTATTCCGACCTAAAACTTGTCCGTCAAGTAGCGCCCGTAACTCAGCGATACCGCAATATCGCCGGCGCTAAAGAACTGCTTGTTACCGTTTTGATCGGCACCATACGGATAATTGTAGTCCGTATACAAAATGTCACCGCTGTTAAGCGAGAACACGCCGACACCGACCACACCGCCAACCATTTCAACCGGCATCGCCAAGCCGATAAACTCATAGTTGATATCGGCTGGCAGTGAAATATGAGTGAACATCATCTCCCGGCCATAAA
The DNA here is from genome assembly GCA_964628115.1 of uncultured Ignavibacteriaceae bacterium. Classification (GTDB taxonomy): domain Bacteria; phylum Zixibacteria; class MSB-5A5; order GN15; family PGXB01; genus JAFGAL01. Next base: position 8,193 of record CAZVNK010000040.1, read on the forward strand.
CATTGACCAAGGCGGCGGGATTGTAATAAACCGCCGAGGCATCGTCCACTCCCGCGGTGAAAGCTTCTGCCATACCCATGGCCCGTGCCGACACGCCCAACTCCAGAAAGTTCACGCCCGTGGTTCCCACTTTTGCCTGGGAAAACACTATCGACGGCAAAAGGAGTAGGGTTATTCCCAGCAGTAGGCCAATGTGATTCTTATATCGCATCAGCATCATCTCCCAAGTGTATGTGCGTCTTTTTGTTTCCATGTTATTATATACTTACCTGAAATCCGAATTTGATCTGTCGGCCATACTGCCAGTTTTCCGGATCGTTTTCATAATCGGTGCCACCCGTGACATTATAACCGTCGTTCTGGTTCGTATCGGCTCGTCCCGTGTTCCCGTATACACCGTTTACGTTCTTAGTGTCAAGCAGGTTGTCAACCCAGACGATGGCACGCCAGTTAAGCTCGAACAACTTGAAATATTTCTCGAAACGAACGTCGAAATTGAGAACCGACGGACGCCGCAGAGAATTTTCCTGAATGTCGAGACCTTCCTGAATACTGAGATTGGGGTACTTGTCACCCGGCGTAAACGGACGCCCGGTCTCAAAACTTCCCTGCACCGAAAACGTCCAGCCGTTGGGAATCCTCAGTCCGAACAGCCGGGGCTTCATGGTTTCGGGGATCACCAGCTGAATGCCGCACTTCAGCGAGTGTCGCACGTCGTTGTCCAGCGGCTTTTCGGAAAGCGACTCACTACTCAGATAAAAATCCTCGAAATACGAGTCACGCGTCTGAGACTGCTTGCCGTAAGCAAACGCATACGTGTAGTTCACTTCACCGTTAATCAAACGACCGCCGCGTTTGTCAATCGTGACTTCAAATCCGCGACTTCGACCGTAATCCCGGTTTTCATAGCGCTGAACCACCAGGGCTCCGAGATACGTGTTGGCGCTGTTGATCTTGTCAAACTCGTCCTTGAAATAACCCGAAACGTCAATGGAATAATCTTCCGAAATCGCATACTTCACGCCGAACGAATACTGCACCGTCTTGATATAATCCAGGTTGTAGTTGCCGACCACGTCATTGGCCGACGCCGACGACGTGTTTCTGCTGTACATGTACGTGTACGACGGAAGCTGGTAAAAGTGACCGTAGTTGAAGTGAATCTTGGCCTTGTCGGATATCGGATACGAAAAACCGATACGCGGTGACAGCTTGGTGCGATCACCCAGAATAAGGCCCTCGCCGAGATCGTCCTGTGAGGCCACTTCCTCAAGACCGGATGACTGAATAAAGAAATCGTATCGGAATCCGAGACTGGCAATCATCGAACCGTATTCCAGATTGTCACGGAAATAGAACGTTCCCTCAAGCGGCTTGTAATCGTAAAAATCGCGCAACTCGCCGATGCCGGGATAAATGCCACCGTCGTCACGACCGGTATAGGTCATTTCGAGATTGCGAATATCCTGCATCACAAGATGCTCCTTGCTGATTTCAAAGCCGGCCTTCAATTCATGATTACCCATCTGGCGATACACTCTCGCCTCGACACTCTTCTGCTGAATCTCTCGATGATGCCAAACCGTCTCGGTATAAGAACCGTTGTTTAAAAAGTTCGACCGATAATCGTAAACACCATTGCCGTTAACATCCGTAAACGGCTCGCCCGGATCATAAATGCTGTTCGGGGCATCATAGATACCATTGTTGTTCAAATCGACAAAGGGAATCGGATAAACCCATGCATCATTTGGCGACGTATATTCGGAGTTGTCGTCCAAATCCTGGGTGGAAGGATTAAAATCATCAATGCCGTAATCATAATATCCATTGCCGTTAATGTCGGTAAACGGCTCACCCAGGTTAATATCTCCATCAATATACGGTTCATAATCGTACTCGTCGATCACGTCGGCGCGGTCCGCGTCGTATTTGCCGTTACCGTTCGTATCATACAGATAGTCGCCGGCATCCCAATAACCGTTGCCGTTCAAATCGGCAAACGGTTCCCCTTCAACGTAATCGTCATAGGCTGAGTTGTTGAAGCGAAAATCATAGATGACCGTCGATCCGTCCTGCGCATATTGATAAGCCTGGTAATTTCCCGCCGTCCACACGACACCGGAAATATCCTGCCCGTAATAACCACCGATGGAATCAGGAAAGATGTTAAGAATCGGCTCCGGCGCGTCATATACGCCGTTTCCGTTGCGATCCTCAAAACTCTCGAATTCGTTAAACCGCAAAAACTCGTCGGGATTCAGGCCTGATCCCGGATTGTTCGGATCGCCGGGTTTGGCGTCAAAGTCGCGATTGTAATACGATGCCTTGAGATAATAGTGCATATTCTTCGACAACTGATGCGTCATCTCCAGAGAATACGACTGCCATTTGGTTTCGTATACCGGCGCCGTGTTGGGACTGTACCGATACGCCCATTCGAATTCGGTTTGCCGGTTGACACTCGACTTATAGGAGAAAATCATCTTCATCGTGTTCAACGGCTTCATCATGAAGTTGGCGTTGATCGTATAGTCGTTGTACTGGCGCTCGGGAATATCAAGTCCCAGCAGATTGAACGATCCGTATTCCTTGGGATAGGTCGCCGTGGCATAATCGCTGTAATTGTACGCCGTTCCCGTTTTGGTCATTTCCGCGAACAGGAAATACGTGACCTCTTTTTCCTCGAGAAAATGTAAACCCAGTGCCGGAAGAATGCGATTCTTCAGAATCGGGTCCGGACCGCTCACGGTGAAATACATGTTGTCATAATCTTCGGAGTACTTGTTCAATTCAGTGTTACCGAAATCATCGGTGATATACTGCAACGTGAAATTCGTGTTCTCCGGCGATCCGGTCTGCGTCGTGATCTTGACGATACCGGAAAGCGCATTGCCGTATTCCGGGTCGAAACCGTCCTTGATAATACTGATTTCCTGAATCGAACCGGACGTCAGCGAAAGACCGAGGTTGACCGGGCCATACCCGCCCAGCGGATCCCCGATACTGACACCGTCGACGATGTAGGCCACTTCACCGGCGCGACCACCGCGGATGATGATTTCACCCTCGGACGTCGTCACCACACCGGCCGACTGTTCCAACAACTGGTCAACACTTTGAACCGGCATGGTTTTAATAACATCCTTGGAAATGGTAAATTGACTACTGGTTTCAAACTTGCCAATTTTATCTTTCGTGGCAGTAACCTTGATAACCTTGTCGAGGTCGGTTACGGCGCTTTGCATTGCGACATTCTGTTCCGTGGTCATATCGACGTTGACTTTAACCTGTTCCACTTCAACCGTCGAGTAGGACACCGACGAAACCCGCAGGGTATATTCACCCGGAGGAACCAGCATTATCAAGAATCCGCCGTCAGGATCAGTCATGGCTCCCTGTTTCGTTCCCAAGATTTGCACGGACGCGCCGGGGATCGGTTCACCGGTGGCTTTATCCGTCACGACGCCCTTGATCTTACCGGTCGAGCCGGCAAATACCAGCGACGCCATGAGTATACACCCCGACAAAACAGCCACTGCCAGCAACAGCTTACCAGGCAGTCTTGTCATCTTCCTTTCCTCCTTGCCTCTATAAATCATGTCTTGTTTCCAATCCATATACTACGTGCGCCGAACATGCAAACATCCGGCCGGTTGATTCGGTTTTGAAGCGGGGATGCGACGGATTGTGAGGGAACATTGCAATTGTATTTCGTTGCGCAAACACCGACGCTGATCTCCTCCTGTACTTCACGTACCTCACCCATTTACAAAAGCCTATTATAGCCCCCCATCCGGCCCGAAGTCAAGAGGTTTTTTGGCACTCTTCCCATATAATACGCTCCTTAAACCGTTTCACTTTAAAGACTTTTTGCCGTTGGTTTTGTTTAAATAAATTCTCGCTTTTCAAGAGGAAAATCAATCAAACTCTGCCGCATAACCGACACCGCCCGATCGTCAGCCTCCGTCAGTTCACTCTCCCGAAACGCCAACGCCAATCGCGCTGAAAACACCTCTCGGAAATCCGCCCGCATGGCCTTTGGTGTCAACGGTTTTCCGTTTTCCGTAATCCCGGCCACTGCAACTGGGACCGCTCGCCCCGCCTGTCGAACCGCCGGATTGGCGGTTATCCCGT
>CAZVNK010000041.1:0-8540 GCA_964628115.1 uncultured Ignavibacteriaceae bacterium
GCAGATGTCACACTGAGAACATATGTATGGAAAGAAGAGCAGATCGAGAAATATGCCTGGGATACGCTTAACAGCGGTAAAGTCATTCCGGGTTATGGTCACGCCGTCCTGCGTGTCACCGATCCGCGTTTCAGCGCTTTCCTCGCCTTCGGTAAAGAAAACCTGCCGAAGAGCAAGGTCTTCCAGACGGTCGCCAGAGTTTACGACGTGGTGCCGGGAGTCCTCAAAAAGCACGGCAAGGCCAAGAATCCGTGGCCGAATGTCGATGCCGGTTCCGGCTCACAGCTGTATCATTTCGGCCTGAAAGAGTTCCCGTATTACACGGTTCTCTTCTCGGTTTCGCGTGCGATGGGTATGCTTTCGCAGTTGACTCTCAACCGCGCCATGGGTACCGCCATCACCCGTCCGAAATCGGTCAGCACCGAATGGGTGAAAAAGAACGTCAAGTAGAGGATTATCTACTGCTAAAAAACGGCGGCCTGAGCCGCCGTTTTTTTATGCCTGCTTTTTGAATAAGACGCGGAATTCCGTTCCGCCGGACGGCGGCGAATGAATCTCGATTCGCCCCGCGTGTTCCTCGACAATTCGGTGCACGATCGACAATCCCAGCCCCGTGCCGGAATCCTTGGTGCTGATGTACGGCGTGAACACTCGCCGCTTGAGTTCATCGGGGATTCCCGGCCCCGTATCGATTACCGACATCACGATCTCATCTTCGGTTTCGCGAAGTATCACCGACACCTCCCCCCCATCGGTCTCGCACGCCTCGATGGCGTTGCGTCCCAGGTTGAGAAGCATCTGCTTGAAACGATCCTCGATACCGTTGACGGCAATGTCGGGAGACACCGTCGCCGTAATCGTGATATCATCGCGCTCCAGACCGAGGCGAAGCAGTTTGACGGTATCTTCGACGAGGACGCTCAGATTGACCGCTTCTCCCCGCTTTCCCCTGCTTCGGGCCAGGGCCAGAAAACGCGTGACGATTTCATTGAGACGATTGGCCTCGGATTTGATCTGCCCCGTGAATTCCTGAAATTCATCGATGTTGGTTTTCGGTTCGAATTCGCTCAGCAAACGCTGGGCGGCAATGGAAATGGCGTTTAGCGGATTACGGATTTCATGCGCCACGCCCGCGGCAAGATCACCAAGTTCCGTCAATCGCTCGCGGCGGCGCGAATCCTCCTCCAATTCCCGCACCCGGGTATAATCATAAATCACCGCCGCCACACCGGTCGACCGATTCCCCTGTTGATACAATCGAGCCGTCGTGACCAGCAAATACCGCCGTCCGCCCGGCCCGGCGTACACCGTCTCCAGTTCCTCGGCGGTTTCACGGCCCGCCAGAAGCTCCGTAATCGGGATCACTTCCGCAAACGGCAGATCACGCCACTTTTGCCCCAACACCGCGTTTTCATCGACGCTGAACGTTCGCAGAAATTCGGGATTCGCCAGTTCGACCGTTCCGTCCGGACCGACCACGACCAGCCCGGAATTCATGCTCTCGAAAACTTTTTCCGCCAATGACTGAATGCGACGGTACGATCGGTCCAGATAGATGCGTTTCTGTTTGCCCTGAACATAGAGAACAAACAGCACCAGCACGGCGAAAATCACCAGGCTGAGAATGATCATCTGACGGTCGAAACCGGAAACGATTTCATGGTAACGATCCAGCGAAATCCCCAGCCGAAACACTCCCGATCCGTACTCATCCGATTCGAACGCCTTGGCCAGTTCCAGTATCTCGCGCCCGTCGAATGCATGCTCCCGACTGCAGGTCGTGTCACACGCCAAAGCCTGTGACAAAAACGCATCTTTCTCGATCTTAAGAACCGGGCCGATATTGCGCGAGGAGAAGATAATGCCTTCGGGTGTCTGAAAAAGGATATAGACGATCCCAAGCTCGTGCCCGATATTTTGCACCAGATAGCCGATACCGATATTTTTCTTGGCCTCCGAGTAAAACAAAGCATCGGCGGCGATGACAATGATATGTTCCCGATCCATGGTTTTTTCGAAATAATACATGGACACGTCACCCGGAAGACTGCCGGTCATCATCATGAAATCGCGAAAACTCGCCGAATCGTCCCGGAACACTTCCAGGTCGGGATAATACTCATCGATAATGTCATCGGGATTGAGAAACACCCCCCGCAATCCGTACGTCACCAATCCGAGTTCGGCGTCGAAAATGAAAATGCCGTCGACCCCGTACGCCGCCGCGAAATCCGCCAGTTCTTCATAGGAAAAATCGAGTTGCTCGCGCGTCGTCACGAAGCCGGCCAAATCGGAGAATTTTTCCTGAACCAGCAAATCGAAAAAGGAATTGGCCTTGATGGCGTTGTCCGCCGACTGTGTCAGGCTGGAAATCAGCGCCGCGCCCTGTATGCGTAGCAATTCCAGACTGTCGCTCCGGCTTTTTTGCATTCCCAAATAGGCAAAGACAAACAGCAGAATCGCAAGAATAATAAGAATCGGCAGATGGTATCGCGGGCCTGTCCATCTACTGCCGTCGGTTACGTCGGGTCGTACCATGAGACAAAAGTAGAATATTGAATGATGCCGGTCAACGGTTTATTTGCGCCATGACGTTCTTATCGAATCTCCGCCTTCGTCGCCTGCGCCTTTTGCGAGTCCCCATCGCCGTCGGAAACGGGGTGCGCGATCGGAAGCGTAATCTCGAATCGGGACCGGTCGTCCCCGTCATGATACGCGATTTCGCCGTGATGATTGTCGACCACCGTCTTGCAGGTAATCAGTCCGAGACCGGTGCCTTTTTGTTTTGTGCTGAACCGCTGAACGAATAGCTTGGGACGGTCTACCTCGGGAATCGACGGGCCGTTGTTGATCACGTCCATACAGAAACGATCGCCCGGCTCGGCCAGCCGCGTGGTCACCGTGATATGTTTTTCGGTTTCGCACGATTCCAGCGCCTCGGAGGCGTTGTAGAGCAGATTGACCAGCAATACCTGCACCTGCCCGGCGTTGATCTCCGCCAGCGGGACATTGTCCGCCAGAACCGATTCGATTCTGATATTGTCGAACTTGTTCTGCGGTTTGACAAACGCGATCAAATTTTGCACCAGCTGATTGAGATCCTCCTTGCGGAATTCGCTGTTCTCGTCGCTGAAACGGCTCAGTCCCGACGTAAACCGCGTGATATTGTCGACGGTGTCTCGCATGACTTCGATCTTCTGTCCCAGCTTGTCAAACTGTTCTTTGGCGATATACAGCGGAAGCAGTTCCAGATTTCCCTGCAAAACCGCCAGGTAATTGTTGATCTCATGCGCGATATCGCGCGCCATTCTCCCCCGCGTGGCGAAACGGTCAAGTTGCACCACCATATTCTGATAGTTGCGGCTTTCGGAAATGTCCTTGATAAAATACAGTTTCGCCACCGGCGCCTGTCCGCGAACGCCGAGCGCGCTGTACACCAGCATGGCCGGGTAATTTTCCGTATTGCGATTGCGGCAGATAATCTCCTGAATATCCGCGCCCTGTTCCGACGTTTCGATTCCCTTGATCGTCTCCGGCGACAACAACAACAAGTCGCCGATCGGGACGTTCAACATGTCGGTTCTGCCGTATCCGAAATTCTCGGCGGCGGTTTGATTGTGGATGATAACTTTGTCGTCGAGATCGGTCACGATAATCGCGTCCGGCGAGTAATCGATCAGCGCCGTCAAAAACGACTCCGATTCCTTGAGTGATTTATTGGCCTGCACCAACTCCCGGTTGGTATCCTTCAATTGTTTCTGTTTCTCGGCCAGACTGGTGGTCATGTCGTTGAAAGCATCGATAATGGCGCGCATGTCGGGATCGCGACATTTCCAGGTGATATAATACTCCTGCCCCTCGGCGGTTTTGGCGAAACCGGCGGCAAGATGCGTCAGTGGTTGCTTGATCCCCTTTTGGATCAAATAAATCAGCAACAACGAAATCAACGCGGAGATCAGAAACAGCAAAACCAGCAAATAGGCCAGATCCTTGTTGGCGCTTTGGGTCAATACGTTGGGCGACGCGATCAGCAGACCGTAGCCGGTCTGAGAATCGCGCGGTTCATGATAATAGAGAACATAATGGCCGTCATCGTTATGGTACACCCGCCACTCGCGATTCTCCCGAATGTCCTCGCTCTCGCCGTCTCCGCCCAGAACCGGACGACGCGCGGGAAACCCGGTCGGCGGCATGAGTCGATCGAGCGCCACCGATTCGATATGACTGATGAAGTCATGTTCCGTTTCAAAACGTTCCACGGCCTGAATGAATGCCCGATTATTCGGAGTGAACGCGGAGTCGCGCTCCATGATATCAAACAACTGCCCCGCCACCGGGGCGATTTTCTGCTCCAGAGTCGTATAATGCCGGACCAGAAGTCCCTCGTCGTCCTGATAAAACAACACCAAAGCCAGAGCGATGAAGATAAAAACGATATGAATAACGATGAAACGCGATACGCGTGTGAGGAGTGCCGGGGATTTTATTTCAGACATGCCCAATGACCCTGTACTAATGTTGGTATATGCAGGATATCGGCAGGTCAAATGCTTATTTTAGAGGATCACAAAAGTGGATATAAAAATAGGGAGTGGTGGAGGGGGGATGCCCGACTCTAACGTCAGGTGGCTGGTAAACCAGCGCGCACCACTCCCTAAAATCTCTAACAACTCAGGGAGCGTCATAGTTCGACGCCACCGAGTAAAATAGCAACTTGCGTACCGAACCCGGCGCTATCGGACATCAATATCGTCCGATACCGCACCTTCCGGCCCGGATTGACGTTAGTTACTCATATACAACACGGTATGGAATTCATGATGCGTGAGGAAATTCATCACGAATATGCAATTACATTCACATTACCTGCAAGTCCCGCTATCGCATGCAGTACCCGCAGTCGCGTCCGGGATGCGCCCTTACCCCTTCAGCTCTTCAATCCGCTTCTCAGCGGCCATTGCGGCGGTGGTGCCGTCGCCCACCGCATTGGTGATCTGCCGCACCAACTGCGCGCGCACGTCACCACAGGCATAAATACCTTTCACCCATGTTTCCATTTTCGTATCGGTGACAATATATCCGCCGGAATCTTTTTCTATTTTTTCACGAACGAGATTTGAATTGGGGACGAACCCGATAAAAATGAAAATGGCCCCCACATCAAGCGTCGAACTTTCGCCGGTCTTGACATTCTTCAACGTGAGCGAATGCACTTTTGAATCACCGTTGATCGATTCCACCACGGTATCCCAGACAAACTCCATTTTGGGATTCTTGAACGCGCGCTCCTGTATGATTTTCTGCGCCCGCAATTGATCGCGGCGATGAATCACAATCACCTTGCTACCGAACTTGGTCAGGAACATGGCCTCCTCGACCGCGGCATCACCGCCGCCGACCACCGAAATTACCTGACCCTTGAAAAAATTGCCGTCACAAATGGCGCAGTAGGAGACGCCCCGGCCGCTGAATGCCTTCTCACCCGGAATATTAAGCAGATTCGGCGATCCCCCGGTGGACAGAATAACGGCTTTACTGCGATAAAGGTTACCCGATGCCGTCGCGACCAGTCGATCTTCGCCATCGCAATACACCTCGGTGACTTCGTCCGAGACGATTTCAAGTCCGAATTTTTTGGCATGGTCGGCCATTTTCATCGCCAGCTCCGGCCCGGAAATCATCTCGAATCCGGGATAATCCTCAATCTCATTCGTGTTGGCGATCTGGCCGCCGGGCATGTATTTTTCTATCAAAACCGTGCGGACATTGACGCGCGCGCCGTACAGACCCGCCGTCAGGCCGCCCGGTCCTCCGCCCACGATGATAATGTCAAATTCTTTTTCCGCCATTGGAAGTCCCCATCTCTGCTTGCTAAAACATCACTCACGCAACAGACTACAATATATACAATATAAACCCGGATTCAACCGCTTTTTCTTTCCGGCCCAACCGGCCGCGGGTTAAAAATCCACGCCCTGTTGGGCAAGAATGCCCTTTTGAAACGGATGTTTGATCTCGGTCATTTCCGTAACCAGATCAGCCTTATCGATCAACCACGGCAGAGCGTTGCGGCCGGTGATGACCAGATGCAGTGTTTCCGGTTTCCGCGTCACCAGCTCTTCGAGTTCCTCCGGCGAGATCAGCTTGAGTTTGACCGCAACGTTGAGTTCATCGAGAATGACCAGTTGATATTTTCCCGACAGCATTTTTTCCAGCGCCAGATCGTACGCCCGTTTGGCCGCCACCCGATGTTCCTCGAACGATTTGGTATCGTCGATAATGCCGACAAAGCCTTCGCCCATCACGTTCAATTCCACGTTCGGCGCCAGGCGCTTGATCCCGTCGAGTTCCCCGTATTTCCAGCTTCCCTTGATAAACTGTACCACGCACACTCGCCAGTCATAGCCGACCGCCCGCACCGTCATACCCAGCGCGGCGGTGGTTTTCCCCTTGCCGTCGCCGGTGTACACCACCAGCAGTCCCCGGCTTTCCTGTTTCGTATTTTGCTCGTCCATATCCTCTTTCTCTTTTCTTAACGAGGTATGTCCTTAGCAACCGTTTTTTTCGACAAACGTTCCGCAAGAATCCGAATCGGGTGCACCACGGCAAAGCGATGATCCGTCTCGGCGCGGATTTTCATCTGGCACGACGGGCACGACGTCATCAGGTAGTCCGCCTCGATTTGATCATAAGCCTCTTTTTTCTTCTGAAACATCCGCAGTGATTCCTGATAATGAAAGTACCCGTACGATCCGGCCTGCGCGCAACAGCGGTCGGCATACGGGGGATGACAGATTTCGACATGACCGATTTTCGCCAGAAGTTTTTCCGGTTCCTTGTGAAGACCCGCCGCACGCAGATGACAGGGATGATGATAGGTCACCCGAACGGGATCATCGCCGTCAAATAAAGAATAGTCGATCTCCCGCAGATTCAGATACTGGCTGATGTCATAACACTTATCCGCCAATTCCGCCGCAGTCGGGCCGTATTCGGAATCATCCTCCAGCAACTGCGCGTATTCTTTCAAACGCAGTAAACACGATGCGCACGAAACGACAACCGCATCGAATCGACGCAGGGCATCGATATTGAATTTCGCCTTGGCAATCAGGTTGTCGTGATGGCCGTATACCTCCTGCGGCAAACCGCAACATTTCTGTTTTGGCATTTTAACGTCGATTCCCAAATGATCGAACACCGCAAACAGCGCCTCACCCGTTTCCGATTCCAGCAAATTGTCCGCGCAACCATGGAAAAACGCCACCTCGCCGGAATCGGCCAGACGCTCCGGATGCCTGTGCCGCAGACTTTTCCCCGCCGGAACGGGAAGCGTCAGGGATCGGTCGATACCGAACAGCGGCTTGCCGGGAATACTCAACGCCAGCCGTCCCAATCCGCTGGAACTGATCGGATTCATCAATCGCCCGAACTTCAGCGACAATCCCAACAGGGCGTCATTGTCGGTAAATGCAATCGCCAGTTTCGATATCCGCGACGGCGCTTTGGCGCGATGTTTGAGAATCTCCGAGGCGATATCCACCCCCGCCGGACATACCGTCGCGCAACTTTTGCAATTCAAACAAAACGAAAGATATTTGTCTAATTCGTCATGCGACAGGCCGGACTGATTAATCAGACGAAGCCATCCTCTCGGAGAATAATCCTCGCGCCGAAACAAATCATACGCCGGGCAATAACCGTTGCATTTACCGCAGGCGGCGCAGTACGATTTTATCTTCTCATAATCGATTTTGTCGGTAAATGAAATATCGGCCAGGACGCATTCCGGCGAGAGAATCCCATCGGGATCGAGAGCCTTCTTTATCTGCATAAACAAATGATACAGTTCGTCGCCGTACAACCGTTTCAACACCGGGGCGCGCAGACGGCCGTCGGCGTGTTCGGCGGTGGACGATCCCCCGATTTCGATTACCCGCACATACACGTCGTCATATAACTGACGCGCCAGATCGAGATCGCTCGGATCATTCAGATCGAACAGCGGTCGGATATGCAAATTGCCGTCGCCGATATGCCCGAAAACGCCGAAGGTCAAACGATGGCTTTGAAACAAATCGGTAATGTACTCGATAAACGACGGGATTTCCTCCGGGGGAATCGAAACGTCTTCGATAATCGAAACCGGGCGTTTGGTCGGATGATGACGGTACAACGTCGGCACGATCGCCTTGCGGGCGCTCCACAGCGCCGAGGCGGTTTCCAGATCGACAGCGAATTCCACCGGGGCCGTCGTGTTCAGCGTCTTCGCCAGTGACTCGAACGCCGCGCGTCGCCGTGCGACCTGATCGTCGAATTCCACCAACAACATCGCTCCCGCGCCGGTGGGTATGCCGAACCGGTCCCGGCCGATCAAATCCAGCGTGGCCCCGTCGACGATCTCCAACCCGCAGGGGCCGGTTTCGAGAATCGGCTTCACGGCGCGGCCCGCGTCGACCAGCGACGAAAAATAAATGCGCGCCGTCAGTTTTTCCTCGGGCAGATCGTCGAACCATTGCACGGTCATGCTGGAGGCGATG
>CAZVNK010000041.1:8550-12307 GCA_964628115.1 uncultured Ignavibacteriaceae bacterium
ACTCAGCAGCGACGAAGAGGCCGCGCGCACCACGGCCAACATCCGCAACGTGGCGGTCGTGATCAGACCGAGCGTCCCCTCGGAACCGACCATCAACGCCGGCAAATTGCATATCCCCCGCTTAATATCATCCACAACCTGTTTGAGATTGTAACCGGCGGAGTTTTTTTTCAGTCGCGGCCACCGCGAGTGAATCAACTCCGCCTGATTTTCGATAAGCGCAAACGCCTCTCGGAAGTCAGGATGGTCGTTGAAAAAACTCGCCAGTTCCGGCGAGCCGACCGGCAGGGACTGAAGTTTCACGCATTTGCCCACAGCCGTCACGATTTCCAATTCCTCGACAAACTGCGAGGTCAAACCGTACTTGACCGATCGCGGTCCGGAGGAGTTGTTGGCCAGCATGCCGCCGATCTGGCAGGAATCCCCCGAGGACGGATCGGGCGGAAAAAACAATCCGTGGGGCTTCAGCGCCAGATTCAACTCCTCGTAGATAATCCCGACCTGTGTACGCACCAGACGGCGTTCGGGATCGATCATTTCTATTTTGCGGAAATCGCTGAAATCGAGAATCAGTCCGGAACCGAGGGCCCCACCCGTCAGACCGGTCCCGCCTCCGCGCGGAGTCACCGCAAGATTTCGTTTGCGCGCTTCATTCAGTGCCTCGCGGATATCGTCGATCGTCCGAACGTGCACCACCGCTTGCGGAGCGACGGCATAGATTGAACCGTCGGATGCGTATGCCGTCAACGTTGCCCTGTCACGAGAAACATGCATTGTCTATCCAATAGCAGAAATTATTGCATCACACGTTTTTCGGGAATCGACGGAGACAATCACGCACTCGCCGCCGGACCCGGATGTAATATATCCATAATACACCTACGGTCAAATCATAAAGAACGGCAAGGGAAAAAGCGATATCGTTTGTGAAATAAATAACAAAATTATAATTGACTTTCCCGCATTCGGCGTCTATTATACATGGTTTGAAAGTTTGTGCATCAGGATCGCTCGCTTTAGAAATATTGTGACCTACAGGTAACCGGAGGTATTCGGGATGCAGTTTACAAAGGCGGAAGAATACGGGGTCTTGGGGGTTATCTATCTTGCCCAGCAGGGAAATGAAACCATTATTCCTCTTTCGGAGATTGCGGAAACACAGGACGTTCCCGAAAAATTTCTGGCCAAGATATTTCAGAATTTAACCAAAGCGTCGATCGTGAGATCGCATCGCGGCATCAAGGGGGGATTCAGCCTGGCCAAGGATCCGACGAAGGTAACCGCGCGACAGGTCATTGAGGCGATTCAGGGACCATACAACCTGATTCGTTGTCTGCATGATCCCGACAGTTGCGACAAGCAGGAAACATGTCCGGTGAGATACTTGATCGAGGAAGCGGAGCATAATTTGCTCGACGTGTTTGACAGGTATACCGTTCAGGATTTGGTCGAATGGCAGAAAACGCAAATGGCCGTGTGAATGACGATGAAACGAAACGAATCGAAACCTGCCTTGCTTGCGGAATCTTCTACGTATATGTAGAAACCGATTCATACGTACGGAGGTATACTCATGTCAGTCAAATCCGACCGCTGGATTAAACGGATGGCCCGCAAACATGCGATGATTCGTCCCTTCTGCGATCACCTGATCAGGAAGGGCATCAGTTACGGTTTGTCTTCTTACGGCTATGATATCCGCGTCGCCAATGAATTCAAAATTTTCACCAACGTCAATTCCGAAATCGTCGATCCCAAGCGGTTTTCCACGAATTCGTTCGTTGATGTCAAGGCCGGGACCGTGTTGATTCCGCCGAATTCGTTCGCTCTGGCGCGATCCGTCGAGTATTTCAAAATCCCGCGCGACGTTATCACGATCTGCGTGGGCAAATCGACCTACGCCCGATGCGGCATCATCGTCAACGTCACGCCGTTCGAGCCGGAGTGGGAAGGGCACGCCACGCTGGAGATTTCCAACACCACTCCCCTGCCGGCCAAAATCTATGCCAACGAGGGACTGGCGCAGATTATCTTCCTGGGAGCGGACGAAATCTGTGAGACGTCGTACAAAGATCGCAAGGGTAAATACCAGGGACAAAAATTTATCACTCTGCCCCGTGCCAGGTGATTCACCGGGAGCAATCGGGGTAATTACCAGGAACATTCAGAAGGCAATTTGGAGATACGTACTATGACTGAGAATACCAAAAGACAATTGGTGACGATCGACGGCAATTCCGCCGCCGCATACGTCGCTCACGCCGTCAGTGAGGTCATCGCCATCTATCCCATCACGCCGTCATCCGGCATGGGGGAAATCTCGGACGCCAAGTCCGCCGCGGGCGAAACCAATATCTGGGGCACGATTCCCAATGTGGTTGAAATGCAATCCGAGGCCGGCGCCTCCGGAGCCATTCACGGTGCGGCCACCGCAGGTAGCGTAACCACCACCTTCACGGCGTCGCAGGGCCTCCTGCTGATGCTTCCGAACATGTTCAAAATCGCCGGTGAATTGACCCCGACCACCTTCCACGTAACCGCCCGGTCCGTCGCCACTCATGCGCTGTCGATTTTCGGTGACCATTCCGACGTCATGGCGGCCCGTTCCACCGGCTTCGGCCTGATGGCTTCCGGCTCCATTCAGGAAGTGATGGATATGGCGTTGATCACCACCGCTTCGTCGCTGGACAGCATGGTGCCGTTCGTGCACTTCTTCGACGGCTTCCGCACCTCGCACGAGGAACAGAAGGTCGAACAAATTACGTTTGACGACATGCGCGCCGTAATCGACGACAAGGCGATTGCCGAACTGCGCGAGCGCTCGCTCAGCCCGGACCACCCGACCCTGAAAGGATCGTCACAGAATCCCGACGTCTTTTTCCAGGCCAGAGAAACCGTGAACAAATACTACTCGGCCGCCCCGGCCAAAGTCCAGGCGGCGATGGATCGCTTCGCCAAACAGGTCGGCCGTCAATATCACCTGTTCGATTACATCGGAGCGCCCGACGCCGAACGGATCGTCATCATGATGGGTTCCGGCGCCGAAACCATGCACGAGACGGTCGAATATCTGGTCGGCAAGGGCGAGAAAGTCGGCATGATCAAGGTTCGCCTGTATCGGCCGTTTTCCACCGAAGCCCTGCTCAAGGCCATTCCGAACACCGTCACCGATATCGCCGTGCTTGACCGCACCAAGGAACCCGGCGCAGTCGGCGAACCGCTGTACATCGACGTGCAGACCGCGGTCAGCGAAAGCATGAAAGAAGGCACCGCGCCGTTCAAGGAATATCCGATGATCGTCGGCGGACGGTACGGTCTCAGCTCCAAGGAATTCAATCCGGCCATGGCCAAAGCGGTTCTGGACAACCTGAAAAACGACAAACCGAAAAACCACTTCACCGTCGGCATCAACGACGACGTCACCCACACCAGTCTCGAAGTCGACAAGACGTTCGATATCGAGGGCGAAGACACCTTTCGGGGTCTGTTCTACGGTTTGGGCGCCGACGGAACGGTGGGAGCAAACAAGAACTCGATCAAGATCATCGGCGAAAACACCGACAACTACGCGCAGGGATATTTCGTGTACGATTCGAAAAAGGCCGGCGCCATCACGGTGTCGCACGTGCGTTTCGGCAAACACGAACTGCGTCGTCCCTACCTGATCGGCACCGCCAATTTCGTCGCCTGTCACAATTTCTCATTCCTCGAAAAATACGACATGCTCGGCGATATCATTCCGGGCGGCACCTTCCTG
>CAZVNK010000042.1:0-12275 GCA_964628115.1 uncultured Ignavibacteriaceae bacterium
TTGTAAGAGATTCATGTGATTTAGGGGATTGTGTGAGATATAGAGTATATCATTCTGATGCCCAACCTCTTAATAATATGTCTATAAGAGTTCCTAAAAATAAGAGAAAAAAACCATACCTTGTTCTTCCAGATTAAGGAAGTCTTGGTTTCATGAATTCTTGTCGAAGACTATCTACATAAGATGAATCTGTTTTTACTTTTTGATTAAGAATAGAAAAACTTGTTTGTGTTGGAGTTAACCAAGCATGTTGTTCTATTATGTGTTGAATCGTATTATACGTTTTGGGGACTAAATCAGACGACTTTCAAGAAATTGCGGGAATAACACCGTCAGCGCCAGAATCAATCCGAACGCAACGAAGGTAGCTTTCAGCCAGAGTGGCCGCCGGGAGGCTCCCAGCAGGATGTATGCGGGAAATATCAGCAGATAGTGTCGATAGAGCGACATGGTCGAACCGGTCGCCGGTGAAAACAAAAACAACACCAGTCCCAGCACCCACAATTCGGGCCTGATGCGATACGGTAGAAACAGAATGAAAGCCAGACCATACCAAATGATGACGATGTTTTCGGCGCTGAGCAGTGGTTGGGCGAACAGGCTTTTCGCGATCACGACCAGCGGGATTGCCCAGGTGCGCTGATATCGCTCCTGAAAATCAAGCTGGATGAAGAAATTATCGAAACGAACATAGAAATACACCCACAACAACAACACGCCCAGAGCAAAGGGAACGATATATTTCAGCAGATCGGCGGTCGCTTGAAACGTAAACGCCGACGTATTTCGACGACGCAGGTCGAGCACATACCACACTGCCGGGACAAACGCGACCAGAATGCCGGTGGGATAACATGCCGAGAGTGCCAGCCCGGAGATAAACAGGATGATTTCGCGCACGGTCCCCCCGGGCGTATACAGCACGAGCAAATATACCATGAACAAAAAGAAAAAGAGCGCATACGGAAAACCGCTGATAAAATAAAACGATGCCGGCCCGAAGGCGGTCGCCAGAAGCGTCATGATCGCGGCGGTTTGATCGAACCGATTCAGGACAAAACGATACAACATGACAAACGATGCCAGAGTCAGCGCCAGCGCAAGAAAGATATACGCCGCCTGTGAGTTTCCGCCGAAAACCGGGCGGAACAGGCGGATCAGTAGTGGCCAGGCTGGATACCAGCCGACATTGCCGCAGATTTTCCCCGGCGGGTAGTCGGACGGCGTGCACGGGTGGGCATCGTACCCTTTCTCCGCAATATTCACGTAGTGCTGAACATCCCACACCGGTTTGAACAGAAAGAAATTGTCCGTAGCGAGTGCATATCCCAGGTACAACCCGACAAACAGGATGAAGACAATTATCGGGACAAGACTCCCTCTGAATTTGTTTGAGATATCAGGCATACGGCAACATAGCACTATCGGCAGTACATCTGCAACAGAATTTTCGGCACTACGCCTTAATCGCTTTCAATGAAAAAAGCATGGGGATTTTGTTGCGTCCCTCGGGGAGATGGTACCAGCCGGTTTTATCCGGTTTCATGTCGGCAAAATGCGCGTGAGCCGCCATCGGAAATTCATGCAAAAACTCGATACGCAGTCCCGCCTCGATCAGCGCGTTGACAATATCACTGAGGCGGTGCATCCATTCATAGGATACGCGTGCCAAATCGGCATTCGGGTCGGCGTAATCGCCTTCGTTTTCGAACCGCAACGGTTTGTCGTTTTGAAAATAAGAAAAACCAACCTTGAACTCCGACCCGGGATGATCGTTGTCGAAAACGCCGATAAACGGATGTCCCTCCACGATGTAAAACATTCCCCCCTCTTTGAGATAATGCGCGATCATTTTCGCCCACGGTTTCAGATCGGGAAGCCAACACAGCACGCCGTACGTGGTGAGAACGATATCGAACGAATCCTCCAGAACGTCGCGCAGGGCATAGATATCGGATTGAATAAACCGCGCCGGGATATCAAGCTCGGCTGTCAGCTTTCGTGCCAGTACGATCGCCTTTTCGGAATAATCAACGCCGGTGACATCCGCGCCCAACCGCGCCCAGGAAAGCGTATCCATCCCGAAATGACATTGTAAATGAAGCAGTTTTTTACCGGTCACGTCGCCGACCTCTTCCCGTTCCAGCGGAAGCAGACTCGACTTTCCCGCGCGGAATCCCTCAAGATCGTAAAAATCGGATTTTTCGTGAATGAGAGTGAGTTCATCCCACATTTCCCGATTGCTTTTGGTGTACTTGTTCATGCAATAATCCTTTGGGACGAGTCAATTAACAATCGACATTAATATCATTCATACAAGGTAAAACTGCCGATGAATTTCGCGAAGTATGATTCATATCGTTCGTATTCTCCTTTCGGCGCGGTGCATTTGAACAGATACCCGTTGGCATCTCGTATACACATGATGTTATCACTTCGCAGAATCAGCGGATCGGATTCTCGTTCACGGTATTCGGAAAGGAATGTCATTCGCGGTGTAAGTGTTCCGGCCACTTCAAGTGAGTCATGGCCGATAATGGCAAAACCCGGCACTCGTGTCGCCAGTGCGGTTAACCGTCCATTAAGAACAGCAGCCGGATCGGTTCCCGGTGGTATCGCAAACAGTGTCAGTTCGCATTTCACACCGTCGGCGTTTGGAGGCGCGAATACGACGGAAACTCGCCCACTGCGATACTGGACATCCATTGTCCAGTTCGAATCGGGACGGGAAATCTCGCAGGCAAAAGCCGCGTTGGTATACGTGTTTTCATCGATACCCGTCTGCAGTGATTCATTAGTGTCAGCGCTGTCCACGGCGTATTGCAGGACATGCACCTCAAATTGATCGAGTAGCGCCATCCGGGGAAAATACATCGCGTCAATGTCCGGGCCACTGAGCATTTTGAGATGGTTCACATATCGCACAAAATCGCCCGCCGACGGATCGACCGCGATCCATTGTTTTCCAAGCCGAACTTCATTCCACATATGCCCGACCCATTGACTGCCGTCGGTAACGACACCCATGACGAGTCGGGTCGGGATGCCGGCCGCACGCGCCAGCGATGCAAACAGGATTGCTTTTTCCGAGCATTTCCCCTGTCCTCCGCGAAGCACCGTGGGGCCATCCAATGTTTCGGAGATATAGGCGGTGGCAATATTGTCATGAACCCAGGTGAGGATTTGTTCTACTATGATTCGGGAATCAGTGGCCGTGCCGCGAATGGATTCGGCCTGAGCGATGATCAGGCTGTCAAACGGCTTGATGTATTTGCTTTCGCCGAGAAACGAAGCGAACTCGTCACGGTCGACGGGTACATTGTCATCATACGTAATGGAATTGAGACGTTGAATCTCCACGACTGCACGACGCGATGAACTTACCGATGCGCTGTCAACCAGGCGTTGACGATTATCGACAAAGTCCATGTCAATCAATGCGACATTGTGCCAACTGACTGCGATTTGTGCCGTTATCACCCGATACACGTTGGCAAACGCCTTTTCGCCGGGGACGGTGAGAGTCAATTCGTTGGCGGTGTTGAGATAGGTAATATCGACGGCATCGGCCGAATCGGTGCGATACTGCCGCACTCCGGTATTGGCGTTATGGATTTCCTGTATGTCTCCTGCATTGTCAAGGGAGTATGTCGTGGTAAGCGAGCCATAGGTGACAACGGCCGATTTTCCGCCGGAGTCGGTCGCTGAGATTTCAATATCAATTGCGGCGCGGTCGTGCGTTTTGGGATCAATAATATATATCTGATGTGAACCATCCACATCGGCGCGGTGAATGAAATCGGGCAGTGATACCTGAAAATAACCGCTATCGCGTTCGACTTCGCGGTCGCATGATTCGCCCAAGTCATTCCAGCAACCAAAGCTAAAAAAGCCGCCGGGGCTATGCTCGCTTGCACCGCCATATCCATTGACTATCAGATGATAGTAAGGCGATTCATATTTGTAATCGCACTGAAGCGGGACCAGATTGGAATCGACCAGGAACGTTCCCCATTCGACGATATCCTGCGGATTGAAACCGGCGACGTCGCTTTTTATGTGTTGTTGCCAAACATATTCGATGGCGCCGTCATCGCGAACGGTCGAGACGACGTGCTGATAACCGAATCCGACTTCGCCGCGTTCGTATTTCAGCCAGTACTCATCCGAGGAAACCTGCCCGCCGATAACCGTGAGCAAAACCAGCCCCCAAATCACATACCATTGCCTTTTCATAGTCTCTCCTCCGATCAGGCTCTTTTAAAATAGTACAACGCGCCCGCCGAGAACACCAGAAGCGTCATGAACATGTAATACGGAAACCAGAGATTGCCGTCGAGAATTCCCTGATAGTACAGAACGAACAGAATGGCCATTGCCGGAATCGACGCCACCCAGCTTATCGCGGCGGCTCCGGTGAGATTGACATTCTGCTTTTCGTCGAAAATCGCGAGCGTTTTCCCGGTACGCATCACCACTCCCCAGTAGGCGTATACCAGCACCAGCGGCATGATAATAAACTCCCAGAGATGCAGTTCGATAATATAGCGCGGCCAGAGAATGGTCACCGCCAATCCGAGCGCGCCGCAAATCATGCCGATAACGTTGGAAACGACAAACACCCCCTCGTTCATTTTCAAATGGCGGGCGAATCGTGTTTTCGGCAGTAGCCAGTAGCACAAACCCGCCACGAGAAGCACGACCACCAGAATCAGTTTTACCGTGTTTTCCATTGTATTTTCCATCACGCTACTCCTTGTCATCATCGATGATAAAAAATATCTCTTCCACCGGCTTGCCAAAATACCGCGCCAGTTTCAACGCCAGCAAAGTTGAAGGGACAAAACGCCCTTTTTCGATTGAGATAATACTCTGCCGGGTTATTCCAACGGCATTGGCAAGGGCTTCCTGCGACATATCGTCCCGGTCAAAACGACATCGTTTTAAATCATTTCCCAGCCGCAAACAATCACCTCTCTTTCGACAATGAATAGTTTATTATACACTATGTAATACACATACGACTATTTGTCAAGTATGTTTTACATTTTTTACATATAATCGGATTAGTTTTTTAAGTCTTTATGTTTATTAGGCTTAAAAATACGCTTTTAATGACTATTCGTCGATTTGGCCTGTTTGATAGCCGTAATCATAGGATCGGATTCAATGGGAAACGGCGTTTAGGGAGGCTTTTCAAGCTTGTTAAAAGGCTTCCCGGGCTTTTTTATGTTTTTTGGGTCTATAGTACATATATCAGGCAAGGCCTTTCTTGCGCAACTCCTTCATGGCTTTGTGATAATTTCGAATCTTTTTGCCGAATTGACGCTGTTCCTGCCGTGCGGCGTGTTCGTTTTGCCGCCGGGCCAGATGCGCCAGTTCCTTTTGCAGTTTCATATAATTGCGAAAACGCCCGTGATCCAGTGAGCCATCATCGAGCGCCTGCCGAATTGCGCATCCCGGTTCGTTTTGATGCGTACAGTCGTTGAATCGGCAATGCGTGGCCAGTTCGATAATATCGCCGAACGTGCGCTCCATTCCCTCACTATCGCTCCAGGGCTGGATTTCGCGCATACCGGGGGTGTCGATGACAATCCCTCCGTCGGGAAGCACGAGCAGTTCGCGATGCGTGGTGGTATGTCGTCCCCGGCTGTCATAGTCGCGAACGTCCTGCACTTTCTGACGCTCCTCCCCGATCAGGCAATTGATGATGGTCGATTTGCCAACACCGGACGATCCCAGAAACGCGATCGTTCGACCGGCAGTGACGTATTCCCGCAACGCTTCCAGACCGGTGTTTTCGGCGGCGCTGACGGCATGTACCGGCACACCGATGGCGGAGTCGGAGACCTCACGCACGCGGTCTTCGACCTCATCGCAGAGATCGGCCTTGTTCAACACGATCACCGGCGCGGCGCCGCTGTCCCAGGCGATCGCGACATAGCGCTCGATTCGCCGGACGTTGTAGTTCTGATCGAGTCCGGTGATCAGCATGACCGTGTCGATATTGGCGGCCAGCACCTGTTGATCGAGCATGCCGCCGGTTTCGGGCATACCACCGGAAAGCACGGCCTTGCGTGAAAACGTACTGCGGCGCGGCAAAACGGCGTGAATGATGGCACGTTCCTGATTGTGCCCGACGGCGAGTGCGACCCAGTCGCCGACCGCCGGATAATCGGCCCGGCCGTTCGCGTCATGACGGAATTTGCCGGACACTTCCGCGGAGATTTCGCCGTCCTGATGCAGTATCCGATACCGGTTACGATGTTCCTGCGCCACTCGTCCGGGGATGTATCCCCGTTCACGGTGCGGCGCAAAGTGGCAGGCAAAGAAGTCATGCCATCCCAGTGTATTCAAATCCATGATAGTACTCGTTCTTATGTATGTTAATAATCGGCGGTCATATTCCGAGACGGATTTATTCACAGCCGGTCGGATATAGTATAACGACAAACCGGATGAACATATAGTATCGATTTACGGAATTAACCGCGTTCGTGTATCACGCGCACAGCCGGGGATAAATAGACGGCCGTTTGGTCAGGAAGACGTAAGACTCAAAATCCGAATAGCGGAAAAAATCAGCGGGACTTCCTGAGGCGTGACGGATATGAATTCTCAATTTTCTCAACAGACATGAAACACGCCTCCATATTAAATCGTTAACGTTTAACGCCCAATACGGCGTTCTTACTCGGAAGTTACGTTTATCGGGAATATTGTCAAGAAGAAAACATGCGTTCCCGGTCTTTGCGGGCCCGGATCATTAAAAAAAACGGCAGTTGGGTCAGATTATTATAAATACGCTCCGACGCCTGCTTGATCTTTTCATTCGGGCCGGGTTCAAGCAGGCGTTCGATAACGAAACCGTTATCGGTCAAGGCCGAAACGACCGCCCCCAGCGAGCGACGGTACCACGCAACGGCGACATCGATACCGAACGAGGTCCAGACCTGTTCGGCTCGTGAGACGGTATAATAGTCTGAATCCGAAATCAATTGGTGTTCCCAGAAGGGATGCCCGCATGAAAAAACGATACGACCGTTCAGTTTCAGAATCCGGTTGAATTCGTTAAACAGCCGAGTCCAGTCCTTGACATAATCGACCGTCAGCGCGCTGAGAATAAAATCGAAAGCGTTATCCTCGATAAAATCAAGCGGTGATTCCAAATCGGCGAGACGTATGGTCGCCCGGTCGCCGAGTCGCTTTTGCGCCTGGGTGATCATTTTGGGACTGACGTCGATCGCGGTTACGTTCGCGCCGTGATCGAGTAGCCATTCACTGTAAAAACCCGGTCCGCATCCCGCGTCGAGAACCCGCAGGCCGTTCACATCGGGAATCAGCGACAGGGTTGCGGGGCGTTCGTACAGGGCATTTTCCACTTTGGTGTCGGCCATCATGGCAAACCGCTCCGCCAGTCGTTCATAGGCAGTGAGGGCAATCGGCGGCGTCTTTTTCTTTTCACACATGAGTCTACTCCAGAAAAGCGGGGAGTTCGTCAAGACGGCGAATGATATGGTCGGGGATAATATCATATTCCGGGGCGGATTTGTTGTCAGGATTAAACCAGACTGCAATCATCCCGGCGTTTTGGGCCTCGAACAACA
The DNA here is from genome assembly GCA_964628115.1 of uncultured Ignavibacteriaceae bacterium. GTDB lineage: Bacteria > Zixibacteria > MSB-5A5 > GN15 > PGXB01 > JAFGAL01. The sequence continues at coordinate 7,608 of CAZVNK010000042.1, forward strand.
CCGCTTCGATTCGGTCGGCTTGCGGAGATTTCGGCATTACGGTTTTTTCGTTTTAAAATACAGCAGATACGGCACCGCCGGCCGGTCTTTTATGTCCTTGAAATCAGCGGATTCTTCGGAATTGATCCAGATGACGTAGGTTTTATCCGGATCAAGCCGAACCGGCAGAACACAGGTGCGATGGTCGTCGAGATATCGGATTTTGCCGGTAATATCCGGGAAGGTTTCATCGTTGATTTTGTTCCACGACCAGATACCCGGTTTCATTTCACGACTGAATGATACGAGGATTTCGGTGGTCTCGGGATCGACGGTTTTATCGCCGACAATGGGGACGGTGGCAATAACCACCGGCGGAAGGGTGTCCACGGCGTGGAGAGGCGTTTCCTGCGCAAAAGCCGGGAGAGCCGACAGACACAGACACAGCAGAAAAAGCGACAAAAGCGGACGTTTCATGTCATATATCCTTTCTCAATCGGGGAAATAGTGAATTACACATACTTTTTTATACACAAAAACACCGTAAATGCTTGAATCCGTGATTCGGTAATATCAACGCTGATTGCCCAAAATACGTCAAAAGGCCGGAAAAATCAAATAAACATGGGATTTTTCGGGAATTCGGGCTTACGGCTCTATCCATCTCCAGAGAGAAACGATCAATTATTGTTGACTTTTGGCCGACCCTACAATATAAATGCAGGCGCAATTGACGGGTGCAATAACTGATTGATAAACACAGGGTTGCTGAAAGCATGAGAATTATAATCGTCGGCGGCGGAGTGGTCGGGTTCAGCCTGGCGGAATACCTTCGCTACGAACATCACGACATTGTCCTGATCGAGCGGGAACGCGCCGTCTACGAACAAATTAACGATAAAACCGATATTCAGATCATTCTGGGTAACGGCAGTTCGCCGCGCCTTTTGGAGGCGGCCGGAATCAAAGACGCCGACATGGTGATCGCGGTAACGCCCAATGACGAGTTGAATATACTGGTCTGCGGAATCGCCCGGCAATACGAGGTGGAAACGCGTATCGCGCGGATTCGAAGCAGTGAATTCCGCGACGGCGACGCGTCGATCGACCTGTCCGACATGGGAGTGACCCGCATTATCGATCCCGAAAGCGTGGTGGTCGATTCAATCGTGCAGTTTATCGAGACGCCGGGAGCCACCGACGCGGTCAATTTCCAGGGCGGCAACGTGTTGATGCGCGGCTACCGGGTGACCTCCGATATGCCGCTGGTCGGCAAATCGCTGATCGATATCCGTCGCGAGTCCGAGGATCATCCGATGCTGTTTATCGCGGCCCTGCGCGGCGGCGAGGCGATTATCCCCGACGGCGATTACGTGATCGAGGAGGGTGATGATATTTTCGGCATTCTTCACCGTTCCTCGCTGGAAGCCTATTTGCGGCTGTTCAATCATTCCGGCAGGGAATCGAAAAACGTCATCATCGCCGGTGACAGCCTAACCTCTCTGCTTTTAGCGGAAGCGGTGCAAAACGTGGCGGAAAAGGTCGTGCTGATCGATCCCGATGCGGAGCATGCCGAACATGCCGCCAATATTTTGAATAATGTCGAAATCGTCCACGGTGAGGCCACCGATTCGGGGATTCTCGACGAAGTGTATGTCCGCAACGCCGACTTTTTTGTCGCGGCCTCGAAGGAAAACGAATACAATGTTCTTTCGACCCTGCTGGCCAAGGCCGAGGGAGCGCGGGAAGCGATTGCCATTATAACCGATATCAAGCATGATCGCTTGTACTCATCGATCGGCATCGACCATATTATCCATCCCCGGCTGGCTATTGCGCGGGAGATTCTGGAATCGATCAACCGGGGCCAGATCGGGCGTATTGTCAGGATTCGCAATCTCGATATCGAGGCGATTCGTATCACCGCCGAGGAAACCAGTCCGATCACCGGCAAACCGCTTCAACACGTGCGCAGTAAAATCCAGAAGGGATCGATTATCGGCACGATTCTGCGCGGCGATGAAATGATTATCCCCGACGGCAATACCATCATCGAGCCCGGCGATCAGATGATCGTGATCACCTATACCCGTAATGTCGCCCGCGTGCGCAAGCTGTTCAAACCCAGATAAACGATTGGACCGGCATGGATAAGAAAATCGTTTTCTATGTCACGGGACGACTGATGATGATTCTGGCGGCGATTCTGGTTGCACCGCTGGTCATCTCGTTTATCTACACATTCCCGGATTCTTTCGGAGAGATATTCGAAGACTCCGAAAAGACCGGCTTTCTGGCGGGAATCGCCCTGTCGCTTCTTCTGGGATTCGTCATGACGTCGGTGTTTCGTTCCGAGAAAACACTGGAGGGAATCAAAGAGGGATTCGCGATCGTGTCGGTTGGCTGGGTGACGCTGGGATTTTTGGGGTGTATTCCGTTTTTCGTGTATTTTCTGGCGACGTCCGGTGATTATTCCATCGCCAATATCATTACGGCGTTTACCGACGCGTATTTCGAGATTTCCAGCGGTTTTACCACTACCGGGGCGAGTATTCTCTCGAATATCGAAGCCGTGCCCAAGGGATTGCTGTTCTGGCGCTCGCTGACACACTGGCTCGGCGGGATGGGGATTATCACGCTGGCGATTGCGATATTCCCGGCAATGGGGATATCGGGATATCACATGTTTCGCGGGGAGGTTCCCGGCCCGACAGCGGAGCGGATTCAGCCGCGTCTGACGCAGACGGCGGCGATTTTATGGGGGGTATACGCCCTGTTGTCACTGATCGAGACGGGACTTTTAATGATCGGCGGGATGGACTGGTTCGACTCGCTTTGTCATACGTTCGGCACCATGGCCACAGGGGGATTTTCGACCAAGAACGGCTCGGTCGGGCAGTATAACAGTAATTATATCGACTGGGTGATCAGCGTTTTCATGTTTCTCGCGGGCGTTAATTTTCTGATTCACTATCAGGTTCTGCGCGGTAAATTCGACGGCATCTTCAAAAATCGGGAGCTACACTTTTATGTCGGCACTATCGCAATAGCCATCGTGGTGTTCACCGGTATTCTGTATTTCGCGGGGATCAAACCGGCGCACCTGGCGCAGGAGCATTTTCGCTATGATCCCATGCCCGCCGAACAATTCCAGCAACACGTCGCGGAGGAAGGCGCCAAGGTTTCGACGCTGTACGGCTCTTTCCGACGTTCGGTGTTTCAGGTGGTGGCAATCGTGACCACGACCGGCTACGGAACTGCGGACTTCGATCTCTGGCCCGATCTGTGTCGACTGGCACTGCTGGTACTGATGTTCTGGGGCGGATGCGCGGGATCGACCGGCGGCGGAATGAAAATGATTCGGGTGCTGGTGGTGTTCAAGGTCGGCTGGCGGGAATTGCAAAAAATCATTCGTCCGCATCTGGTGGCTCCGCTGAAAATCGGCGGAAGCAGTATGGAAGAAAATCAGGTCATCAATATCGGGGCGTTTTTCATTTTGTTCGTGGTGACATTCGTGGCGGGGTCACTCTTGATGACGCTGTTTATTCCCGATCTGCTCACGGCGACCGCATCGGTCGCCGCCACGCTTGGTAATATCGGTCCCGGTCTTAACGGGGTCGGTTCGATAGAAAACTACGGCTGGATTCCGGTTCCCGGCAAGTGGATACTGATTGTCTGCATGTTGCTGGGACGACTGGAATTGTTCACGATTCTTCTGGCCCTGCGCCCCTCATTCTGGCAAAAATAAATCTCCCAAAACGCCTTCGCCGGCACATTGTTTCTTATTGTATCGCCATTGTGAAGGCGGTATATTTTCCAGCGATATGGAAGAGAAAATCGGCAGTTATAAAATACTCAAAAAGATCGGCGCGGGCGGTATGGCCAAGGTGTATTTGGCCGTGCACGAGGACGTCCCCAATTTGCAGGTGGTACTCAAAGTCCTCAGTGACGCCCGGCTGGTGGAACGGTTTCGGCAGGAAGCCGACAAGCTGGCCCTGCTGGACAGTCATCCCAACATTTGCCGGATCAAGCACTTTTTCAACCACGGCGACGATATCGTCATCGCGATGGATTATATCGACGGCGCGACACTCGACCAACGGTGCAAGGGCGGCGAATCGATGCCGGTCGATGAGACGCTGACGATTATCCATGAAGTGCTGGACATTCTGGAATTCGCGCATCGCAAGGGGATTTCGCATCGCGATATCAAGCCCAGCAATATCATGGTCGACACCAACGGCAAGGTCAAGGTGATCGATTTCGGAATCGCCAAGGGCAAAACCGATCCGCATTTGACCATGGCCGGGACGGCATGCGGCACGCCGACGTACATGGCGCCGGAGCAGTTCAATCCGTCCGACGACACCAATTACGAACTGGTGGATATCTACGCGGTCGGCACCACCATGTTCGCGATGTTGACCGGTGAGGTACCGTTCCGGGGTGACAACGAGTTCGCCATCCGTGACGCGAAGTTGTTTAACGATCCGCCGAAACCACGCGACCTGAATTCGGATATTCCCAAAGACGTGGAGCAGATTATTCTCAAAGCCATCGACCGCGATCCCGAAAAGCGATTTGCCACGGCCAAAGAAATGCAAGATGCAATCGGCGTATTGCGCAAGGTCGACCACGCCACGATTACCGTACCGGAAACGAAACAGACTCCCCTGCCGACGAAAAAGT
>CAZVNK010000043.1:0-1819 GCA_964628115.1 uncultured Ignavibacteriaceae bacterium
TCCACGCCCGCATCTCCCGGTGCATATCGGCGAAAATATCTTCCCTGGTGCGTGATTTTTCCGTGCTCATGTTGTCGTTCCCACTTCCCTCATCCCAGGTTATAGGTTGCCTCGAAAGCCTTTTCCTCGTTGCCGTCGCGATAATTGCCGTTTACTTTCACCATCATGCCCAGACTGTGCGACCCGGCGCTGTTGATGCTGGTAAAGGACACCGAAACATCATAGAGCCGTTTCTCGAATTTGTCGAGCGCATTGCGCAGACTGGCGCGTATATCCGCCTTGTTGGCGGTGTATAAATCGGAGTATTCATAATCCCAGATACCGCATCCGAATTCGGGGGCAAACGGCATCTGCCCGAAATGCGTGCAGAGAATCAGCCCCACGGAATACGAGATGGATTCCTGCAGGGCGGCTCGACGGAGATGCCCCTCCCGAAGGATCAGAGGTAATGCCAGATATTCCATATCACCATCAATTCAGTTTAATCAGACTTCCCTTGACTTCAACCATCTGGGCTTCCAATTTGCCCTGAATACTGCCCTTCAATTCCAGATTGGTACCGGCTTCGGTTTTGAAATCGGTTCCGGATTTCATCTCTATTTTCTGGTCGGCCTCGATTTTAATATTGGCGCCCTTGATTTCGATATCGCCGCCATCGCTTTCGATAGTTATTTTCGGGCCATCCATACTCAGAATCAAACTGTTTTTGCCCTGGGTAATTTTAATTTCCTGACTTCCGTCGGCATCGCCCATATAAATTTGATTGCCACCCTTGGTGACGAAAATTTTCACGTTATTGTCGGCGTCACCGGCCTCGTCGGGCGGTTTGTTGTCCTTGTTATACAAGGCTCCCAGCACGATCGGGTAACCGGGATTGCCGTGTTCGAAACCGACCAGCACTTCATCGTCGATTTCCGGCGTGCAAATCCACCCGTGGCCGTTGCCGGCATGCGGCGAAAGCACCCGCACCCAGATCGTTTCATCGCCGAGCCAGGGGAATTGGACCTTGACCCGCCCGAGTTTGTCGGGATCGTTGTTGTCGACCACCACGGCGCTCTGCAAAAAGGTTTTGGACTGAGTTTTGGATTTGTACTGCGGCGCGGCCGTGTCCAGCGGACTGCATACAAACGTATTGTGGTATTTGCCGCTTTCGTTGAACACGTGCCTGACTTCGGTTATCCAGTACACCGCGTCGAGTTTATCCATCCCGGTAACCTTAATGGTATGGCCGACCGCCACGGCGGGGATGATCGACTGCCCGTTGCACACCACCATGCGCCCGATGGCTCCGGTGCGCATGTTTTTCAGGATTTCATCCAGCGACTGCGCATCCTCGACCGTTTTCACGCTATCGGCGACGCCGGAAACGGGAAACACCTCTTTCGAGGCATCGGCGGACACTTTCGACAATTCCGACAGTGCGGCCTGAAGCGGTACCGACTTGCTGTCCTGCGTATAGGTTTTTTTCTGCTCGTAATTATACACGGCGGCGGTATACTCACGCGGGGCGGTGCCCAGACCAATCGTAAACGCGCCCAGAGTCTCGCGCCAGACCAAATCCTCGGTCTGATAACTAGCGGCCTTGACCACCCGGAACTCCTTGCCGTCGTAATGGGCAAACAGGCCTTTTCCGGTGGCCAGACGCATGACATACTCGTAATCCGTTTCCTGATGCTGGACATTGAACTTGTACGATCCCGGCGCGGAATCGAACGTGCCCTTGGTGATCGGGTAGCGCCCGACGATGCCGTCGATAATATCAGTGGCACTGCTGTCGACATAAAAGGCGTTCACTTTGGTGCCGTCAAGCGCGATGGTC
>CAZVNK010000043.1:1829-6125 GCA_964628115.1 uncultured Ignavibacteriaceae bacterium
GACGTTGATACCGTCGATGGAGTTTTCCAGTTCGACGCGGGTGACGATGCCGATGAATTCCAGCTCGCGCGACGTGTCCACTCCGCCGCCCTCGGGCGTGATCGTAACCGTGATCGGTTTGCCGAGAAAATCAGTGTAGATGCCGGGATCATCGAAATCCTGATCGGTCGAGATTTTTCCGGCCGCGCGGATTTTCACTTTCAGCACGTGATGATCATTGACGTACTGATGCAGTTCCACCATGGAAATATCATACTCGATACGTTCGTTGCTGACCAGTATCGCGCAGATTGCCGGAGATTCAATGATACTCATATCCTTGGTCCATTCCACCGGTTAAAATTATCTCCGGGCGGAGTGATCTCCGCCCGGAACGACAGCATGTTTTATTCTTCCCAGCGGTTGTCGATCTCGGCGTCGCCGGCGACCAGCTTGTGGCAGGAGATCTCGAAATACTCGTACATCTGCTCGTCGGGTTTGTCCTTCAGATGCGGGACGTGTTCTTCATATTTGGTGATGAAGCCTTCCTCCCAGGTCAGTTCTTTCATGGTTGCATCATCGGGATTCTTGAACGTTACCTTGCCGCCTTTCCATTTCGGTTTGCTGGAATCGCAAGCCCAGCGGCAGATATCGGTGGATTCATCGGATTCACGGGTGACTTTGATCGTCCCGGCATGGGCGCGATCCGCGGGGCGTCCCGTTTCATCCTTGGCCGTGTACATTTCGAACGACACGGAATACACATTCTTGAAAGTGACACCGTCGATCACGAGAGTTGGTCTGCGTGCCATTTTGTTTCTCCCTCTTATGAAAGGTTACTGCTTTGAATTCTTCGGTTGCACCTGTGCGAAGAAGAATATGTCTTCAGGGGATATTCTCCTTTCACGGCATACTATCCTATCGTTACTTGTCCTTTACGTTCACCTGATCGTCATCATTCCAGGCCGTGAACTCGATATTGAACGTCCGGGCCGGGTATTTCGGATTGAGCGCCACCTTGATATCGACTTCCTGGTTTTTTCGCATTTCGTCGTCGGCGAAAATCTCCACCTTGTAATCCTGCAGAATATTGTCGCCGCCGGAGATGGCTTTCATGAACTTGTCGATATCCCGGCGCAGGGTGTCGATAAATTTCTGGTCGATCACCGAGAAGGTTTGCTTGTTCAGGTAGTTGCGCAGGGTCTTGTACACGTAGTCATAAGTGCGGCGAATCGAATAGACGTTGAAAGTCTCCTTGCTGAACAAGGTCGATGCGCCCATCGCGACCGCGGTTCCCTCGAAACTGACCATCGGGTTGACGCCCTTTTCGTTGATCTTGCTGGCGTCGGGCTGGTTGGCCTTGAATCGCAGGAACTTGGCCTCGTTGATCTTGCCGTGTTTGAATCCGGCCATCGGCTGTTGCATACCGACCGTCACGTCGCCCTGGTACATCTTGCCGGCGACCGAAGCCGACGGCGGAATCCACATATCGTCGTCCTCGTACTGGTTGGCGTTGCGCGCCAGCAGGTAGTTGGCGAACAGCGAAACATACTGCTTGTAGTTGTCGATTCCCGGCAGATTGGCGTAGTTGGGATCTTCGAGCATCTCCATGACCTCTTCGTAACTTTCGAAGTTCGGCAAATCGGTCATGATATGCAGTTTGTTCGGCAAACCGAGCTGACGGGCGAACGTGTCGATATTTTCGACACTACCCAGATATCCCGGCACCACGCACATCGCGAAACATTCCTTGATGCTCCACTCGCGGTACAAGTCCGAGACCGCCTTGGAGAGTTCCTCGAACTTCTCCTTGTCGTCGGGATCGGTCAACTGCTCGGCGCTGGCGTTGCTGAAATAGGCGTTGACCTTTTCATCCGGTTCCTGCTGGGCATTGGCATAGAACTTGTCGATGGCGCGATAGGTGGTCTCCATTTCGCGGCTGGCGCGATGCACCTTCTTCATGTTCTTCTCGAGATTGCTTTCCAGCTTGGTCGCCTCTTCGTTGAGGCTTTTGCGAATGTCGTCGAGATTGTCGCTTTTGGAAAGATTGTCGACCCACATCTGCAGGCGCTGGGCCAGCAGTTTGCGCTGTTTGGCGAAATCCTTCTTGGTCAGGAATTCCTTGCGCTGAAAATCCTTCTTGGGATCGAGCCATTCCACGCCGCGCACGAGATCGCCGTCGGCGGTCTTGAACGACGGCAGTTGGGCGGCCAGTTTCTTGAAATCGCCGAAAGTGTCGCCGAGTAGAGAAGCGAATTCCTCTTCGGACACTTTCTCTACCGCTTCGACCGGCCTGGCTTCCGCGGCTTGTGCCTCCTGGGGCTGAGCTTGCTGTTTTTCTTCTTCACCCATGTATCCTTACCTCGCTTTTTTACTCGCTGAGAAGGTCAATGTAATACCTGGCGACCTTGAGCAGTGCTTCCTTCTTTTCCTTGTCGCTGAGGGTCTTTTTCAGCGCGTTGTTTTTCTTCAACTGCTTTTCGAGATCGGCCAGCATTTCCTTGCCGTAGTACACCGATGACAGGTGATCGTTTTTTTCGATCAACTCCTTGGACGTGAAATCCTTCATCGCCTGCACGTCGAAATGGGCGTTTATCGGTTCGCCCTCAGGCGATTCCAGCTCGACATCGAACGACGGCCGGAACTTCTCAAAGACCTCCTTGAGATTGTTGCACCGGACCGGCGCCACGTCGGCGTCCTCGTCGTTGTTCAACTTGGCGGCATAGAGAATCTTGTTGGACGGAAGCAATTCAACCGGGATGGCATCATCCCGTTTGACTTTTTCCGTCGCCCCAAGGATGAACTTAGCCGTGTGTTCTTCTCCTTGTGTTATATATTACTTGTCAGATTTTCCCACGACGGTAAATACGTACGCGTCATCCTTCACGTCAATCCGAACCTCATCGCCGGGCGAAACGGCGCCGGTGATAATGTCCAGTGACAATTTATTGATAATATCCCGTTCAATGGTTCGTTGTATCGGCCGCGCGCCCAGCTGGATGGTGTAGCCGTCGACTGCCAGCTTGTGCTGGCCCTCGGGACTGAGGGTCGCCGAGATATTTTGATCCTTGAGCATTTCGAGAACGCCCTTGAATTCCAACCCGGCGATTTTCTCCACCTGTTCCTGGGTAAACGTATGATAAATGATAATATCGTTCAGGCGATTGAGAAACTCCGGACGGAACTTGGTAAAGAGAAACGACCGCACTTCCTCCATATCGACCTCGCGCCCCTCGCGGTCGGCATCGAGGATTTTGTCGGCGGCATAGTTCGAAGTCAGCACCACCATCGTGTTGGAGAAATTCACGGTCCGCCCCTGCCCGTCGGTGAGTCGTCCGTCATCAAGCAATTGCAGAAGGACGTTGAATACATCCGGGTGAGCCTTTTCGACCTCGTCGAGCAGGACGATGGAAAACGGTTTTCGCCGGACGGCTTCGGTCAGCAGGCCGCCCTCTTCGTAGCCGACATATCCCGGAGGCGCGCCGATCATTTTCGCTACCGAATGCGATTCCATGAATTCCGACATATCCAGTCTCACCATCGCGTTTTTGTCGTCGAACAAAAATTCCGCCAGCAGTTTCGGCAGATAGGTTTTACCGGTTCCGGTCGGCCCGAGAAAGAGAAACGACCCCATCGGTCGGTTCGGCAGTTTCAGCCCGGAGCGGGCCTTGCGCACGGCGTTGGCGATGGCTGTGATTGCCTTTTCCTGGCCGACGATACGTTTCGACAGGTACGCTTCCATATTGATCAACCGGTCTTTTTCGGCGGTCAGCATTTTGGACAGCGGGATACCGGTGCGGCGGGACACGACCGACGCAATATCGGCGTCGCCGATAATCGGCTCAAGGCTCTCGACCACAGATTTCAATTCATCGAATCGCGCCTTGTGATCCGTGTATTGCTTTTTCAAATCAGCGATTGCTATTCTATCCATGACTATTCTCCCGCCTTCGCCCGGGTTTCCAGACGATGTCCCCAGTATTCATTGAGAACCTCCATCTGCCGGGAAAATTCATCGTAGGCCTCATAGAGTTTGTCGAACTCGGCTTTATCCTTTTCGGGATCCTTTCCCTCGCAGGCTGAGATCAACGTATCCAACTCATCCATATGTTTTTGCATCACCGGCAGGCCGGTGGTGGAAAACTCCTGTTGCACCATAAATTGCGAGGCGGCCTCATCGACGATATCCAGCGCGATATCGGGAAGATTGCGCTCGCTGAGATATCGCCGGGCGTATTTCACGGAAGCGACGACCGCGTCCTCGGAGTAGGTGATTTTATGAGGTTCCTGGTATTGGGGAACCACGCCCTTGACGAT
>CAZVNK010000043.1:6135-12081 GCA_964628115.1 uncultured Ignavibacteriaceae bacterium
GAGTGCTTTGTCTTTCTCAAGATGCTTGATGTATTCTTCCTCGGTGGTGGCTCCAATCAACCGGATATGCCCGCGCGCCAGCGCCGGTTTGATCAGGTTGGCGGCATCCACTCCTCCGCCGGAACTACCGCCGGCGGTGATGGTATGGATTTCATCGATGAACAGAATGATACGTCCGCCGCTTTTGACGACCTCGCTGACGAGGCTCTTGAAACGTTCCTCGAATTCACCCTTGTATTTGGCCCCGGCGACCAGCGCACCCATATCGACTTCCATCACCTTAACCCCCTGCAGGGTTTTCGGGACATCGCCGTCGATTACCGCCTGCGCGAATCCCTCGACAATGGCGGTCTTGCCGACTCCCGCTCCGCCGATCAGCACCGGGCTGTTTTTACGGCGGCGAAGCAGGATCTGGATTACCTGTCGCACTTCCTTGTCGCGCCCGATACAGGGATCGAATTCCCCGGCGGCGGCCTGATTGGTCAAATCGACACAATAGCGCAGGGTTCCGGCGACTTCGCCCTTCTCCGCGGCATCGCCCCGACTTGCCTTTTTGGTTTCCGAGGCCTGAGTGATTTCCTCCACCGACTTGCTTTCGGCGATGGCACGGTAGACGTCCTCTTTCGTGAACTCGATTTTTTCGCGAACATAGGGGACCAGTCTGGATTTGGGATCGAGAATGGCGATGAATATGTGTTCCGGTTCAACCAGGGCGTCAAACAGTTTGGATTTTTCCTCGATCGCCTGATTGAGCACGTCCTGCACCGCCGGCGAGATGGTTAGATTGTCCCGAGCCGAGGAACGGCTGGATTGATCCTTGAGATAGGTTTCCACGACGTGTTCGATAAACGCCGAGCTTTTGCCAAGCTGATTGAGAATCGACTCGACTTCCGATCCCTCGTGTCGAACCACCGCGATCAGCAGGTGTTCGACCTCGATTTCCGGGTGACGGAAGGTAGCCGTTATCTCTTTGGCGTTTTTTATTACGACACGGGAATCTGAAGAATAGCTGGCAATATCCATAATATATTGTTTACTCCCTGCTCTACAGTGTGACTATGTCCCGGATATACGGATAAAACATAACCTGTCCAACCGGGTTTTGTCCAGTTAAAAAAACCGAAAAAGCGTCGGAAAACCGGCGTCGGCCCTCAAATCGGCACGGTTTGTATCCGTCTGTCATCGACATATAATTTCTCATCACTGTTTATTCTTGCATCGGTTATGCCTGCTCTTTGTTGATATAACTCTGGTATGCGATATCGATATAATTATCGGTGCTGACAATCGGTTTTTCGTTTTTATCCAATATTGCATAGATTAATTTCAAGCGATAGTAATCATCCGCCGGAGGGGCTTTGAGTCGAAGATCGACCGTCATTTTGGTCCAGCCGTACTGGAATTCCTCTCCACGGGCCGAGACCATAGACGAAGAATCATATCCCCCGAAAAACGCCTTTTCCTCGGCGGAGACTTTGATCAGCATGTCGGAATTGACATACTTGGTGTAGACATACACTTTCAGCGTTCCGGACGACGGGTAAGCCACAAAGCGATTACCGGAAGTGGCATATTTACCATACTGAATCTTCTGGTCGAATTCATAAAATCCCGTGGGGCACCCTTTCGGCCTCATCACCATCGGTTTTTGCACTTTCGGGAATTCGATATCGGAAGTATCGTCGTTGCGAACCATGTCCTCGATTTTCATCCGGGGATCACTGCCGGGATGAATGCCGGCCCTGATCGTGTATTCGGTGCTACCGTCGCGCACCGCTCCCGACCATACTGTCCACGGTCGGAGGATTTTGACCTGACGGTCGGCGTTGGGCCACGGCACCGACCAGGTACGTCCGACCTTTTCGAGGCGACCACGTCCGAGAACGGTTTTACGGCCGGGATAGACGCGGTATTTGCCGAGGTTTTTATTGTCGCTTTCGCGCACCACCTCCACGAATACCGGCGAGGCGTCGCTTAGCAGTCCGCTTTCGATAAGAATATGCGATTTGTTGGAATCGTACGTGTCGACCACGAAGGTGACTTTGATATCGAACAACTGCTTGTAATATTCCAGAATGGTGTCCTTGACGGCGATATTTTTATATTCGCCCCATTCCAAATCCTCGATATAGTCGATGATTTTGGGATCGAGAATGATCGACGCCAGAATCGCCAAAATGAATCCCAGTACGGCCAGAACTCCGGAAAGAATCGACAATTCCATGATAACGGCGATTGTCCCGCCGATAGCAAGACCGACCCCGGCGGCATGGATGGCGAAAACTTCCCAGTCGCCTCGCTCCAACCCCTGATAGGCATCGTACGCCGAGAGAAACGCGGTAATCAGCCCGCCGATAACGCCGAGCGCCTTGACCGCCTTCGCGGCATGTTTGGCCTGAGTGGCATAGCTTTGTCCGCGAAGCGCCAACTGCGAGGCGCGACCGTCGATAAGCGTCTTGGACAATCCGATCAGGTCATTGGCGGCTCCGAGATAATCGTTCCATTTTGCGTTTTTTAAATCCGATGCGATTTTGATCGCCGATACGGCGAACGCCACACCGTCGAAGGTGATACCGATCCAGAGATTGTCGAGTTTGAGATGATGTTCGTTGGCCTCGATGGAGGCCTTGTATTTGGCGTCGAAGTCCTTATGTCCTTCTTTCATCCAGTTGCGCGCGGCCTGTTTCCAGTCGTTGCGATATTGTATCTGTTGGGCCGCCTTTTCAGCACCCCGTTCGTACATCCTGGCCTTGTTGTCGATCCATTTGGCGGCGTCGAATTTGAACCGATCTCCCAGAAATTTGAGCGGCTTCTTAACGGATGAGTCACCCAGAATATCCTTATAGGTTTTCACCGCGCCTTTTTTGACCAGCTCGGTGACTTTTATGCTGATAATCGGCGACCAGTTGTAGATGACCTTGCCGGCGGCCTCGGATGCATTGTAGAACTTGCTCAGGTTGCCCCAGACCTCGGCAAAGGCAACGTGGGATTCCCAGTTGTCGGGATCGCCGATTTCCTCGAGCAGTTTGACTCCCGCCTTGGTGGCGGCGAGATGATCGGTCAGGATTGCCGAGAAATGATCGATTTCCCGGATCGGGGGATGCGCCTTGTCTGTCGGCTGGCCGGTTTCGATGCCATAAAACGTCTTGAGATCGTCATCGGTCAACGGCCGGGTATGGTACTTGAGCAGGTGCTTCTGGAAGGCGGGGGCCTTGATGAATTTGGTCAGTTTTTCGGCGCGGTTTTCAACCCGTTCTTTAAGTTTCTCGATGGTGGTTTCCATCTTTTCGATGTCTTTTTTCAGCCAGGTGCTATCATAGGAGGTGGCTTCGCCGCCTTTACTTGAGGTACGCAGATTGGCCCAGACGTCGTCTTTGATATCTTTCGATTTGGCGGCTTCCTGAACGACTTTTCGCACGAAATACGCCATCTGCAATCGCTGACCATATTTGCGGTTGCAATCCTCAAGCGCATAGAGCGCCGAGGCGTATTTTCGCTGAAGACTCAGAGCGCGTTCCAGCAGGCAGTGCTTGCCGGTGGCGCATTTTATCTGCACCACCTGACAGACGCCGGATGTCATGTCATAATAGCCGCTCATTTATTTCCCGAGACACTGACATATAAATATATCATGTTTGATTATCACCAATCACCCCTGTAACGGTTCCTCTTCTTCACTCAATCCCGATCCACCGCCGCTCGAATTTGAACCGTAACCGGATGAATACCCCCGTTGGGAACCATCCCCGGATTCTTCATGCTGTTCGTCATCGGATTGATCATCCGATTCGCTTTCGGACTCATCGGCAGGGACTTCAGAGGGTTCATCGTTGGCATGATGCAAATCTTCGTCGGCATTTTCATCATCATTCATATCGAATTCTTCATCATTGCCGCCGCCGCCAATGCCCTCAACCGGGATTTCTTCCTCCTGCCCGCTATCGTTCTCTTCGCTTTCAGTCAGCAGGTCGCTTTCCTCTTGATTTTCATCGGAGACGATTTCCACTTTGAATTTTCCGGGAGGAACATCCTCCATTCGCAAAAAACCGTCGTCATCGGTTTTCGCGTCTTTTTCGTTACCATCGGGAAGAATGACTTTGCAGTCCTGCTCGGCCATCGGCGAACCATCGGCGTTTTTCAGCTGAACTTCGAAAAAGTCCTTGAACGTCAGCAGGCCGGATTCCTGTTCGTTACCGAATCGTGCGTCGCCGATATTGATCGTGAAGAAGTATTCCGGGGGATTGTAGGAATTGCCGTATTCTTGTAATTCCTCTTCGGTCGGCAGTTCATCGGTGTCCTCGTGATATTCGTATTCCCAGAGCAGTTCGAGCTTTTCATCTGTGATGGTCGTATTGATTTCGGCGATTTTATCGTGAATACCATCATTGTCATATTCATGAACGATCACGACCGCCTGGGTCTCGTTGGGGACACCCTCGACGTTGGCTTTCACAGTCAGGACTTCACCGCGACGCGCCTCTTTGGCGCTCCATTGCATGTTCGACACTTCGACCAGCCAGACCGGAATCCGGTTGGACTCACCCTCGACATTATTATCCGACAGTTTGACTTCGAAATATGCCATATCGCCCGGTTCGGCATCGTCGGGAATAGTCAGTTTTCCGCTAAAGGCATTATTGCGCATTTTGCCGTTGATTTTGCCGAGCTTGGCGCCGCCTTCGGTTTTGCCGGTGATTTTCACCGACGCTCCATCGCCGACAAACGCCGTTTTCACCACGACTATCGCCTCTTTGCCGATAATCGCCTGACGGCTTTTCCATTCCGCTGAGACCAATTCCGAATCGATGGTGATTTCGTGTTCGTTGTCGGTTGCTTTGTTGAATTCAAGGGGCATGGCGACTATATCTCATCATCGGATTGCGGCATGGCGGGCCGGAAGGAATTGATCATCCTCTCCACCACCACGCCGACCGTTTTCAGGGTGCGTTTGGAAAACGTTCCGGTAAAGGTATACCCCGCGCCGTCGACGATCAGGTAATAATATTTTTGAAACAGGACGGTTCCGTCGACCGGAATCCAACGGCAGGCCATCTCATAGACGGGAATTCCGTTTTCCAAAGTGCGTTCATCCTCTTTGAGGATTTCCATCCCCTGCAGAGAACCGCGCAGAATTTCGATTCGGGCCTGCGCGAACTCGGTCAGGTCGTCATCCTCTATTTCGCGGTCGATCGTCAGCGTCAACAGGTGTTGCACCCCGTTTTCCTCCGGCCCCATGAAACTGTAAGCCGATTTGTCGGCCCAGTCATCGGGCAGATCGATACGAAACTGATTGTTAACTGAACTCATATATACACTCACGTCTTGTGTCAGATATTTCGCCTTATGTCCCTATTGACCGGACAATTGTTCCAACGTCTCGCGTAGTCGGTCGAATCGTCGTTTGTCGTCAGGATTACCTGTTATCGTAAAGTCGGCCGCAGTAGTACCATTAAGCTCCAATACCGCGTGACAAGTCGATGCAACTTTAACGGCATTCTCTCCAAATGAAAATTCCGAATAGGTGCGTCCGATAATCCGCAAATCCTGAAGCAAAATCATAATATCTTTCGCTGTCTCCAACGGCACGGTTTTGGCCTGCGGCATTACGGCTCACGGGCGAAACCGACACTATATAAATCAAAATCCACCCCGTCATCCACCAATTGTCGCACCGGAGCACAAAAATCCCGCGCCGATTTGTGTACATTAATAATTGGAAATGCAACGACCACCAGCACCAGCGCCAAAAGAGAAAATGGGAGTGCAACAATACCATGTAACTGACGCGTATTCCCTGTACGAAGCAGCATGACCATCATCATTACGGGTATCAAACAGGCAAAAGGGACCAGCAATGTCGAAACAGTCCACAAGTCCTTGTATTCGGTAAACAGAAGAACAAGGGGGGTAAGCGCAAGAATCAGTAGAAAACCAATCAACACAAAG
>CAZVNK010000044.1:0-5121 GCA_964628115.1 uncultured Ignavibacteriaceae bacterium
AGTGTCGTCGGAGCCATCATATACAAAACGTTGGATCGCGCTATCATGTACACCCCCGCCGTTACCATCGTCGCCGCGTGAATCAGCGCCGAAACCGGCGTTGGGCCTTCCATCGCATCCGGCAACCAGACAAACAGCGGAATCTGCGCCGATTTACCGGTAGCCCCGAGGAACAACAACAACGTCGTCGCGGTAATCAACCCGCCGCCCGCCGCGAACGCAAGCGGAGCTTTCTCGAACACTTCGACATAATTCAGAGATCCGACGTTCCAGAAAATTATAAACAGACCGATCAAAAAGCCGAAATCGCCGATACGGTTCACGATGAACGCCTTCTTCCCCGCGTCGCTGGCCGATTTCTTTTCGAACCAGAAACCGATCAGCAGATAACTGCACAAGCCGACACCTTCCCAGCCGACGAACATCAGCAAATAATTGTCAGCTAAAACCAGCGTCAGCATCGAAAAGACGAACAGGTTCAGATAAGTGAAATATCGCCCGAACCCGGGATCATCGTGCATGTATCCGATGGAATAAATATGAATGACAAAACTGACGCCAGCCACGACCAGCACCATCACCGACGACAGCGGATCGAACAGCAGAGAGAAATCGACCTGGAACTGCCCCGCCGGTATCCACGTGAACAATGTCTCCTGAATCGCGCGGGCGTTTTCCGGCAGAGACAGCAGTTGGAAAAATACTTTGACGCCCCAGGCAAACGACAGTCCCACCGAGGCGCAGGCAATGAACGACACGAAGCCTTTTTTCATTTTCCCCAGCAAAAGCCCGTTCAGCAGAAATCCGACCAGCGGAAACAGTATAATCAAGTACAACGAGTGATTCATCGTTTGCCTTACCGCCTCAACAAATTAAATTTGTCTGCGTTGATCGTCTCACGATTGCGGAATATGGCAATGATAATGGCAAGTCCCACCGCCGCTTCCGCCGCCGCCACGGCCATGATTAAGAACACGAACACGTGCCCGTCCATCAAGTTCAACGACCGCGAAAACGCGATAATCGCCAGATTCGCCGCGTTGAGCATCAGCTCTATCGACATGAATATCACGATCAAATTTCTCGAAATGATGACACCCAGGGCGCCGATCGCAAATAGCAGACCGCCCAATATCAAATAGTGCGCTATCGGTATCATCAGACGCCTCCCCGCTTCTCGGACTTGCCGCGTTTGGCCATGACCACCGCACCGACCACCGCCACCAACAACAGAATCGACGTCAGCTCGAACGGAAACAGATACTTGGTATACAAGAGCTCTGCCACCGGCTCCACCCCACCGAAATCGGTTGCGGTTTGGGCCGAAACGACGTCGGTTCGCGCAGGGATTCCCAACTGACTGACGATAATCACCAACTCCACGAAAAACAATCCGGAGAGTACGTACTTGGTAATTCGACCGACCTTTTGATCGCGCCCCTCGAACTGCTCGCCGCGCAGGTTCAACAGCATGATCACGAACAAAAACAGCACCAGTATCGCGCCGGCGTACACGATGATCAGCAAGGCGCCGACAAACAGCGCGCTTAACTGAATATACAGCACCGCCTGAGCGGCCAGCGACACGATCAAATACAGGACCGACGCCACCGGATTGCGCTGGGCGATCATCATCACCGCACCGCCGATGGCGATCAGGGCCGATATATAAAATATTATGACTTCAAGCATGGCCTAAAATATCCGTCTCACTTTTCTGATGATCCGCTTGAACCGCTTCTCTTTCGGTCGATTCGCCAGCATTTGCTCTTTAGTATATATGAACGAATCGCGGTTGTCATCGGAAAACTCGTATTCATGCCCAAGAAAGATCGCCTCCTCGGGACAAGCCTCTTCACAAAATCCGCAGAATATACAGCGAAGCAGATTTATCTCGTACACTTTCGCGTAACGTTCACCGTTTTCGTTCTCCGCGCCCTCCATGTAAATGGCGTCCGCCGGACACGATGCCGCGCAGAGTCCGCAACATACGCACCGCTCGGTTCCGTCATCGTACCGCTCCAGATAGTGCTTGCCGCGATACCGGGGCGCCATTTCGCGTTTTTCGAAGGGATACTTACGCGTCACCGGTTTCTTGAACAGGTGCTTCAGCGTCGTATAGAATCCCTTGGGTAACGCTATGAGAACCGTGCGAATAAAATCCAAACTACCACACCCCGTTTATAGCACTTTGATCAGTGCCGTTATCATCGTGTTCAACAAGGCCAGCGGGAACAGCACCTTCCAGCCGAAATTCATCAATTGGTCATACCGGAGACGCGGCAAAGTCGCGCGAATCCAGATATACACGCACATGCATAAAAAGACTTTTATCACGAACCAGAGCACCGGCGGCAAAAACGGCCCTTGCCAACCCCCCAGGAAAATCGTCGTCGCCACGCTGGACGCCGCCAGCATGTTGGCATACTCGCCCATGAAAAACATCGCGTACTTCATCGAGGAATATTCGGTCAAATACCCCGCCACCAGTTCCGCCTCGGCTTCGGGAAGATCGAACGGCGCGCGGTTGGTTTCCGCGACGGCGCAGATCACGAACAGAACGAATCCCAGCGGTTGACGGAACACGAACCAGCTGAAAAACGATTCCTGTTGCGCCACCAGTTCCTGCATCGATAATGTCCCGGCCAGAATAATTACACCGATAATGGACAATCCGTACGCGATTTCATACGAAATCATCTGCGCCGAGGAACGTATCCCGCCCAGCAGTGAATATTTCGATCCCGACGACCACCCCGCGAGTACGATGCCGTATACGCCCAGCGACGTGATCGCAAACACGTACAATATGCCGATATTCAAATCCGAAATCACCAGGTCGATTTGCTCGCCCATGATCGTGATCGAATCGCCCACCGGTATCACCGCAAACGTCAGCAGGGCCGGAATGAACATGATTACCGGCGCCAGCGTATAGGTAACGCGTTCCACGTTGTCCGGGATAAAGTCTTCCTTGAAAATCAGTTTGATCGCGTCGGCAATCGGCTGAAGCAAACCGTAGGGCCCCGCGTAAATCGGCCCGATCCGATGTTGCAACACACCCAACAGACGCCTTTCCAGATACGTGGAATAGGCCACGCCCAGCAATGCGACGCTGATGATTACGATGACCTTGATGGCGGCCGTTATGGCAAGTGCGGTCAGTGTCATTTTTCCTCAACCCTGGTTAATTTCACATAGTCGACGCGTTGTTTGCGCATTTGCAGACCGTTGACCGGATTCGCCGAAAAATTACGCGAAACCACCGCGACCTCATTGTCGATATGCTCCGAGATGATCACCGGCAGAATCGCCTTTCCCACTTCCGATTCCACTCGAATCAACGTTCCCGTTTCGGCATGCAGTTTTTCCGCGAGTGACGGCGACAGTTCCAATTGCGCCTCACTGCAAAACGCGGACAGCGACTTCGAACGCTCGGTCAGATGCGCGAAATGATGCGCCTGATCGACCACGAACAGTGGGATTGTATATTCTCCCGAAACCTGTTCACCGTTTGTTTTCACCTCGCGCAGTTCGCGCTGTATCGCGGGATCATCCTCCCGCCGCAAGAGATGCATGATGTCTTTCTGCACGTCCTCGATCGATTCGAACAGCGGCTCTTTCAGCGCCGAGGCGATTTTATTGCACATCGCATATCCCGGTTGCGACTGCTCCAGCGGCTTGACGGCCTGATCGAAATGCTGTATTGTCCCTTCGAGATTCACGAAATCCCCGGACAACTCCGAAATACTCGACAACGGCAATACCACGTCCGCCATCTGAGTCGTCTTGGTCTCGAACAGATCGGCCACCACCAGAAAATCCAACTTTTCGATGCCTTCACGAACAAACTGCCCGTCGGGATAGCATAATATCGGGTCGCTTCCCATCACGAACAGCGCATCGATTTCCTCTTTCTTGGCCGAAAGAATCATCCGGTCGGCTCCCAAACCATTCTGCTCGGGATATCCTCCCCAGAGATTTTTCAATTCCGCAATCAAAGACTCACTCAACAACGGCATCACGCCGAGTTTTTCCGCGCCCTTGCTGTTGGCGTATTTGGATAAAAATCCGATCTGACCATTTTCCGCCATCCCGCACAACAGTGCCAGATTCATGATCGCGGCGGTGATCGCATCGCGCGTGATCGACGTCGACAGCAGTTCACCCGCGATCAGGGTGATATGCTTCGCCTCCGTCAGCGCTTTCGCCAGACCGGCAATACGTTCCGCCTCCACGCCGGATATGTTCGCCGCGTCCGCCACCGTGTTCGGTTCCACCAGTGCGGACAACTTCGACACGTCGACGGTGTCCGATGCCGGTTTTTGCTCCGCGACGCTGACACACAAACCGTTGAGCAGTGCTTCGACCGTCCCGGCGCGATAAATAATTTCGTCGGTGGAAATATCCCCCGATTTGGTCGCGAACGGATTGAGCGTATACAGCCGCGCGCTCTTTTGAGTCACTGCCTTGCGGACTCTTAAATTGGTGATGGGATGCTCGTTGATCAGATTGGACCCGATCACCAGCACCACGTCGGATTTCTCGATATCGGCAATACTGAATTTCCGTGACGTTATCTGCGTGTACAAATCGTCCGGTTCTTCGGGAAGCATTTTATAATCGGTTCGAAAATCGACATTGTTCGAATTCAGGATCGTCCGGAACAGCTTGGAAAAAGCGTACAACGATGCACTGTCAAGCCCCGGATAGGCCAGTCCGCCGATACAGACGCCGCCCTTCTTGTCTTTGATTTCCTTGAATCTTCGTGCGATCAATTCGATCGCCTCATCCCAGGTGGCGTTTTCCTGCCGCTCCCCGCGTTTGATCAGCGGAACCGTCAGGCGTCCCTCGGCATTGGTAATCTGGTAGCCGTACCGCCCGCGATTGCAGATCCAGCCCTCGTCAATGGCGTCATTGCGTCGTGACGTGACCCGATAAATATTCTGACGATCCTTCCAGAGCGTCAGGTTGCATCCGTCGGCGCAGTACTGGCAGATCGAATCGACCTTTTGCGTTTTCCAGACACGGATTTTATATCGCCAGTCCGTATTGGTCAGCGCCCCGACCGGGCAGATCTGCACCGTGTTGCCGCTGAAGTACGACGAGAACGGCTCGTCG
>CAZVNK010000044.1:5131-11725 GCA_964628115.1 uncultured Ignavibacteriaceae bacterium
TTCCACCAGGTTGCCGGAATAGACCGAATCCACCTGTTGGCCCGGACCGGTATCGATTTCGGTGATATTCCCGCGCTGGAACGCCCCGAGATCGTACTCGCCGAAAATTTCCTTGTTGGAGCGAACGCATTTGTAACAGAGAATGCACCGGTTCTGATTTCGAATTATCTCCGGCCCGAGACGATAATCATCGAACGTCGTCTTTTTATCGCGGATGAATCGGAACTTGTTGAAATCGAATCGTGAATCGTCGATCCCATGCGCAAACGTGAGATCCTGAAGGTCGCACTCCCCGCCCTTGTCACAGGTCGGGCAATCCAGTGGGTGATTGAGCAGGATAAATTCCAACACCGCCCGCCGACCCTGTTTGACCAAATCGGAATCGGTATGCACCACCATTCCCGGCATCGCTTCGGTGGCGCAGGACACCGCGAGTTTCGGCATCTTTTCGATTTCGACATAACACATCCGGCAGGCGCCCACCGGCTTCAGCTTGGGATGCCAGCAAAACGTGGGGATTTCGATCCCGATCGACTTCGCCGCCTCCAGCACCGTCGTGCCCTTGGTGACCGTCACTTCGCGACCGTCGATGGTTAGCGTAACCTTGTTGTCGTCCGCCGAACTCATGCGAATGCAAACTCCGATTTAACCAGACAACGCTTGTTGTCGATATGGTACTGCCATTCGTCGCGGAACAGCTTCAACGCCGATTGAATCGGCATCACCGCGGCGTCACCCAGCGGGCAAACCGTCCGCCCGAGAATATTGTCGCAAATGCTTTCGATTTTCTCCAGATCCCCCGGCTTGCCTTCACCCCGCTCGATCCGCGAGATCAACTGCTCCAGCCAGCCGGTTCCTTCACGACACGGCGTGCATTTGCCGCACGACTCATGCCGGTAAAAATGTATCAGCCGTTCGATCACCCAGACAATGCAGGTATTTTCGTGCAAAACGATTACCCCGCCCGATCCCAGCATGGATCCCGCCTCGGCGATCGATTCATAATCGAGTTTCGTGTCGAGCTGGTCGGGAAGCAGAAACGGCGTCGACGATCCCCCCGGGATCACCGCCTTGAGTTTCAATCCGTCCTTGATTCCGCCGCCGAGATCGTTTATCAAATACGACAGCGGCGTTCCCAGTTCCAACTCGTAATTGCCCGGTTTGTTGACATGCCCGGACAGTGAGAATATTTTCGTTCCGGCGGATTTTTCCGTCCCCATCGACGTGTACCATTCCGCCCCGTTGTTGATAATATGCGGCACACTGGCCAGCGTTTCGACGTTGTTCACCACCGTCGGGCAGGCGTACAACCCGGCGATTGCCGGGAACGGCGGACGAATCCGCGACATCCCGCGCTCGCCCTCCAGCGAATTCAACAGGGCCGTTTCTTCGCCGCATATATATGCGCCGCCGCCTGTGTGCACGATCATATCGAGATCGTACCCGGTGCCGAACACGTTCTTGCCCAGATAACCTTTGTCGTACGCTTCCTTGACCGCCCGCTCCATGCACCGAATCGGCCCGCCGAACTCCCCGCGAATGTAAATAAAGCAGAGATGACTGCCGATGGCGTACGAGGCAATCGCCATCCCTTCGATCACGCCGTGCGGGTCCTGCTCCATCAGCACCCGGTCCTTGCACGTTCCCGGTTCGGACTCGTCGGCGTTGCAGATCAGATACTTCGGTTTGGGATTGTCCTTGGGCACGAAACTCCATTTCAAACCCGCCGGGAATCCCGCCCCGCCGCGACCGCGCAAACCGGACTTTTTGACCTCGTCGATCACCTCGGCCGGTTGCATCTGCTTGAGGACCTTCTCCCATGCTTTATATCCACCGTGCGAAACGAAGGTCTCCACCTTCACCTGCGCGGGATCGTCGATATGTTTGAACAGGACTTTCTTTTCCATATCACGCCTGTTTTCTCAATTCGTCCAGAATGGCATCGACTTTCTCACGAGTCAGAAACTCGTAGTACCGGTCGTTGATCTGCATCATCGGGGCCGACGCGCAACTGCCGAGACACTCCACCGTGATCAGCGTGAACATATTGTCCGGCGTCGTCTCGCCCTTCTTGATACCGAGCTTTTCTTCGAGATAATGCACCAGGCTGTCGGCGCCCAGCAGGGCGCAACTGATATTGTGACAAACCTGAATCAAATACTTTCCCACCGGGTGCTTGGGGAACATCGTGTAAAACGTGGCCGCCTCGGCGATTTCCACTGCAGGGATTTCTATAATGGATGAAATCTCATTATAGATATCATCGTTCAAATGCCCCACCTGATGATAGGCCACCGTCAGCGCCGGAAGAATGGCCGATTTCCGTTTCGGATACCGCACCATCTTTTCTTTTATTTCTGCCACCGACGCGTCGTTGAGAATCATCGATCCACCTCACCCAATACGATATCTATCGAACCGATCGCGGCGATCACGTCCGCCACCAGTCCGCCTTCGACCATTTTCGGCAATGCCGAGAGATTGACAAAACTCGGCGGACGCACCCGCATCCGGTGCGGTTTGTTGGTGCCGTCCGACGAAATATAATATCCGAGTTCCCCCTTGGGCGATTCGATTGCCTGATACACCGCGCCGCGCGGCGGCTTGAAGCCCTCGGTTATCAGCTTGAAATGGAATATCAGCGATTCCATCTTACTGAGAACGTCCTCCTTGGGCGGAAGCACCACTCCCGGCACGTGGGCGCGATACGGCCCTTCCGGCATGCCGTCGAGCGCCTGTTCGACAATTCGTAGCGACTGCTTCATCTCTTCGCATCGCACCAGGAAACGGTCGTACACGTCGCCGTTCTTACCCAGCGGAACCTCGAAATCGAATTTTTCATACCCGCTGTACGGATTGGTTTTTCGCACGTCGTAATTGACGCCGCTTCCGCGCAAACTCGGTCCGGTCAATCCGTAATTGATCGCGTCGTCCGCCGAAATTTTCGCGACGTTGATCGTACGACCGCGAAATATTTGATTGTCGTTCAACAGACGTTCATAATCGATCATGCCTCGCCGGACATCCTTCACCGCCTTGCGTACCAGTGTGTCGAAATCATCCGGCAGTTCCTGTGCCAGCCCGCCGATACGGAAATAGGTCGACATCATTCTCTGCCCCGCGACCGCCTCGTACACGTCGATAATCGACTCGCGCTCGCGGAAGCCGTACAGCGACATCGACAGCGCCCCGATGTCCATCGCATGCGTGCCGATCCAAACCAGATGCGATTTGAGCCGCGTCAATTCCGTCAGACACACCCGCGCGTATTTCACCTTCTCGGGAATTTCGATATCCAGCAGTTTCTCCACCGCCAGGCAGTACCCCAGATTGTTCGACATCGGCGCCAGATAATCCATCCGGTCAGTCATCGGAATGACCTTATAGTACAATTTCGATTCGGCGGTCTTCTCGATACCGGTATGCAGGTAGCCGACGTGCGGTCGGGCCATAACCACCGTTTCGCCCTCGAGTTCGAGCTCCACGCGCAGGACGCCATGGGTGGCCGGGTGTTGCGGCCCCATGTTGAGATTCATCGTCCGTCTTTCCTGCGTCTGCTCGCTCACTTGATAACCTCGGGCGGTTCGTTTTTATTATAGGAAAACTGCGGGATTTCGTAAGTCAGAGGGAAATCCTTGCGGTGCGGATGTCCCTCAAGATCGTCCGGCGTCATGATCTTGCGCGGATCGGGATGACCGGTAAATACCACCCCCATCAGATCGGCCACTTCCCGCTCCAGCCAGTCGGCCGTGTGCCACAACGACGTGATCGAATCGATTTCCGGGTTCTCACCGTCCAGACGAACCTTGATGAAAAACCGATATTTGTGTGTGAGCGAGAAGAAATTATAAATCACCTCAAATCGGCCGTGCGCCTCTTCCGGGTCACCCAACCAGTCCAGCGCACAAATATCGGACAAAAATTTGACATCCAGCGCGTCATCGGTGATCAACCCTTCACAGACATCGAACAGGTATTCCTTGCGAATATAAAAAGAAAGCTGATCGCGGAACATATCTTCCCGCACCACCGCGTCCTTGAAATTGTTTGCGAAAAACTGTCTCAGCTTCTCTTCCATCGCCTGACTTGCACCTTTATTCGTCAACGGCCCGGGAGAATCCCCGGACGATTGCGTTTCATCCCTGCTTCTTGGTTTGGACTTCTTTGCGATCGACCAGACGTTCCTTTTCGACCTTGGCATGCAGTTTGAGAATACCCTCGATTAACTGCTCCGGTCGCGGCGGACATCCCGGGATATACATATCAACCGGAACCACCCGATCCACTCCCTGCACGATCGCGTAGTTGTTGAACACCCCGCCGCACGAGGCGCAGGCCCCCATCGCGATCACCCATTTCGGATTCGGCATCTGATCGTACAACCGCTTCAGTACCGGTGCCATCTTGGTCGAAACCCGCCCCGAAACGATCATCAAATCGGCCTGACGCGGAGAGGGACGCATCACCTCCATACCGAATCGGGCCAGATCATAATGCGACATGAACGTCGACATCATTTCTATCGCACAGCAGGCCAGGCCGAATCCCAGCGGCCACATCGACCGCTTACGCGCCCAGCCAACCATTTTTTCCAACGTCGTTAACGCTATTGAATCCGGTATTTTTTCCTCTAGTCCCATTTCAACGCTCCTTTACCGAGTATGTAGAAGTAACCGACTAGAAGTATTACGATGAATACCAGCATCTCCATAAAACCAAACATTCCCAGCTTGTCGTAAATGACCGCCCAGGGATATAAAAACACCACCTCAATATCGAAAATAATAAACAATATCGCGACCAGATAAAAACGCACCGGGAAACGCTCCTGCGTCGTGCCTTCCGGTTTCATGCCGCTTTCATAGGGATCCCCCTTGGCGGCGGTTCTGGTTTTCCGTCCGAACAGGACGGACATGAGCAGGAACACCCCTGCCAATATTACGGCAAATACGAACAGGAAAAAAATCGGGAAAAATGTATTAAAATGTTCCATGTCCCAATCCTACACCAAAATTATTGTCCATATATAGAGACAAAATGAAACCAAGTCAATAAAATTATTTGTGAAGATTTTAACAAGGCGCACCACCGTTCTCTTTACCTTTTAAGAATATAAACGACTCACTCAAATGCCGATCCTGATATGATTTGAATAAATCCATCCCTTCTGTTTCTTCCTGACTTCCACGCGATAGATGCCGTTTTGTTGCGGTCGGCATTCCAATGACGTGCCGTGACAGCGCAAAATCGCCTGACCGTTCCTGATCAGGCTGATCGAGGCCTTGTTCGGCGTCCGTACCACCAGCCGCACGTCCTTGTACCCGTCCAGAAATCCGCCGCTGACCACCGTCTCTGCGCCCCGTTGCGCGTAATATTCGAATCCCGATGCGTTTCCACGACGGTAATTCGATATGTATGCCCGGCAGTCCCGCAAAGCCGTATACACCTGTCGACGGGCCGTCATAAGATCGCCCGAGAGTTTTTCCGGCAGTAACAAATGCGTCCGGATCGATTGAAATTGCACTTTATACGGAAATATCGTTATCGTAAACGGCCCGACCTTATAGGGAAAACCGTGCGCGTCAATCGCCCCGATCCCCACCACCTTGCGCGTCAGGCTCAATTCGTCCCATTTGGCCAGCACCCGGTCGGTCGGCGCCCGCAATATCCGGCGCGGCGAAAACGCCATGACGATCTGATTGTACGGCTTGAGGTTTTCCATCCATTCCGACATCTGATTCCAGATTTCGATCCCGTCGAATTCCTCGACATCCCATGCCAGCCAGGGATACGACGGGTACTTGCCGAGCCGGGGACGGATTTCATCGGGATGCGCGATAATACCCAGCGCCCCCTGTTTGCGTCCCTCCGCCACGTATTCCTGCGGCGTCATATCCACCGGAAGGACCTCGCGCGTTTCGAACAGCAAATAATGGTTGCAATCCTCCAGATCATTATGCTCATAACCGATCAGCAGTAACGTCCCGTTATGGAATCCCTCGTACCCATCCTCACGCGCCCGCAGGGTCATGTGGTCGGTCACCATGAGAAAATCAAGCCCCAGCCCCGATGCGATTTCCGTCACCTCCTCGATTGTTTTGGTGCCGTCCGAATCGGTCGTATGCAGGTGCATGCACCCGGTGTATTCGTAATAATTACCGACTTTTTTCAACGTCCTATCCTTCCGCCTTTCGCTCCGGCAGTTTCCTGAAAATCACCAGCCCGACTACCATCATAACCAACAGTGATAATACGGCCAGACGATAGGGAAGTTTGTCCGAAGCCGGGCCGCTCAAATCCAGCAGGTTTGTGGCAAACTCGCCGGCCGGTCGCGAGGGATTGAACAGGTACACGATGAGACCCCACATAATCGGGCCGATTATCGCCGCCGCCCGTCCCGACAGCGAATACAGACCGAAAAACCGTCCCAGCTCGTCCTGCGGCACCATCTCCGCCAAAAGCGGTCGCGACACCGTCCACAATCCGCCCAAAAATACCCCGACCAAACATCCCAGTAGATATATAAATATGATATTCTCGGCAAACATGAAGAAAAGCAAAGTAATCACCCATCCCCAGACAATTGCCGCCATC
>CAZVNK010000044.1:11735-12011 GCA_964628115.1 uncultured Ignavibacteriaceae bacterium
GTTTTTTTCAAACTCGCGTGTTTCGAAATCCGCCCGATCACCATCGATCCGACCATCGCAAACGTCGTCGAGATGATCAAAAACACCGTCAGATCCGCATCCGACAAACCGATTACCAGCGACGAAAATATCCCGATATTCAAAATGACTGTTGCCACCGCGTCCTCGAAAAAATAATCGGCAATCAGAAAACGCAACACGCCCGGATACTTGCGCGTGTCCTTGATCCCCTCCCAGACTTCGGCGTATGACTTCACGAACCGAATCCGGCGATTC
>CAZVNK010000045.1:0-11980 GCA_964628115.1 uncultured Ignavibacteriaceae bacterium
ACGCACTGGTCGATGATATTGTTGGACACCTGCGCCAATCGCTAGGTGTTGGCTTCGCGGGCGCGGAAGTCGCCGCCCTTGATGGTGTCGTAGAACAGCCGCCAGACGGAATCGCCGTCGTTCTGATAATTCTTGGCGGCGTTGATTCCGCCCTGAGCGCCAATCGAATGGGCGCGACGGGGGCTGTCCTGAAAACAAAAGGCCTTAACGTTATAACCGAGTTCGGCCAGTGAGGCGGCGGCGGATGCGCCCGCCAGACCGGTGCCGACCACGATCACGGAATATTTGCGCTTGTTGGCGGGATTGACCAATTTGATCGAGAAACGATGGTTGTCCCATTTTTCGGCAAGCGGACCGGATGGAATTTTGGAATCGAGTTTCATATCACATCCCTCCTTCCGGCAGGGTAACCAGTTTCAGCAGGATTGCGGCGGGAATCGTCGAATAGCCAACAAAGATCACAATCGCGATCAGCCATCCGATAATGTCGAAACGATGGCGGGTCTTGTCGTTATTGAGCCCCAGGGTCTGGAAAAACGACGGGATGGCGTGAGTCAAGTGATAACAGAGAAACAACATAGCCAAAATATACACCGCCGAGATCCATCCGTTTTGAAATCCGAGCACGACCATCGAATAGACGTCGTGTCGTCCCAGCGCGTCATGAAGTCCGGCGTATTGCGGATTGGTTACGATAAACGTGTAATGGAGCAGGTGATAGACAACGTAGAGGAAAATCCCGCCGCCGGTATAAATCATGGTGCGTGATGCCAGCGATGCTTGCACGGTGGCGTTGACGTGATAGCGCACCGGTCGGGAGGCGCGGTTTTCGAAATAAAGCTGAATACCTCTCCAAACGTGAATCACCAGGCAGATAAACATTACCGTCCGCACCGACCATGTCAGAGCGGGCAGGTCTTTTAATGCCTGGGCGTAAGTATTCAACTGATCCTGACCAAGAAATATCTGCAAATTGCCGACCAAATGTCCCAACACGAACAATGACATGAAGAGACCGGTAGCGGCCATAAACAGCTTTTTGCCAATGGATGAACTGATGACCATTGATGTCGTCTGGGCAGGACCGGAGCTGACGTGAACAGTACTCATGGTATCATACCCTTATAGGTTAAAGATTCCAGTCATTAATATCTGATGTTGACACCCCGGTCAAGCAAAAAACGCGAATTTCAATGATAATGGATTAAAGAGAGCCATTATTAATATAAATAAGTGTGGAATTGTGAGTGTAATACGGCGATTATACAGCGTTAACAGGGGGATAATTCATTACACATCAGCCACGATTCGGGGCAATCGACGAGGGCCGAATCTTATTGACTTTTTGCCATCCGGCATTACATTGACGGAAATCGCTGTGAATTAACGGTCAAGCTGAGCATAGAAGGAATCCAATCCGAATGAGACTGTATGAGTTTGAAGGCAAAGAGCTGTTTAATCGCATGAAAATCCCCATTCCCAACGGGCGGCTGGCAGGTTCGCCGTCGGAGGCGGCCGAAATCGCCGACGAGTGGAACAAGCCGCTGGTGTTGAAGGCGCAAGTGCTGACCGGCGGGCGCGGCAAGGCCGGAGGGGTGAAAGTGGTTGAGAATCCGCAGGATGCGCAGGCGGTGGCGGAGGAATTGTTCGCGTTGACGATCAAGGGATTCCCGGTGGAAAAACTTCTGGTGGAACCCAAGTTGAACATACAGAAAGAGTTGTATGTCGGGGTGACTATCGACCGGGTCAATTACAAAGTCGTGGTGATTGCGTCATCCAAAGGCGGCGTGGATATCGAGGATGTGGCGGCGAAAACGCCGGATAAGATTTTCCGCAAATCGTATGATATCGACGAGGAGTTTTATGATTTCGACGCGATCGAGTTGGCTCGGCAGATCGGTTTGCCGTCGAAATACGTGAAAGAGGCGTCAAAAATTATTCTGGGATTGGTGCGTGTGTTCAAGAAATACGACGCCAAGATGGTGGAGATCAATCCGTTGGTGCTGACCGCCGAGGATACGTTGATTGCGGCCGACAGCCGGATATCGCTGGACGATGACGCGCTGTTTCGTCATCCCGATCTTGCCGAGATGGGGATTGAAAAGCGTCATGAAGAGGGCGAAATGACCCCGCGTGAACAACAGGCCAAGGAGTGGGGGATTCCGTATCTCGATCTGGACGGCAATATCGGGATGTTTCCCGGCGGAGCCGGTTTCGGGATTATGGGTAACGATTTTATCAATTATTACGGTGGCAAGCCCGCCAATTTCATGGATTCGGGCGGCGGGCCATCGCCGGAGCGACTGGCCAAAATGCTGGTGTTACTCAATGAGAATCCGAACGTGAAGGCGATTTTCGGGGCGCGGTTCGGCGGGATTTCGCGTTGCGATGATTTCGCCAAGGGCGTGATCATGTTCTTAAAAGAGCATGGCTTATCCAAACCGATGGTGACGCGGATGACCGGTAATGTCTGGCAGGAAGGCGTGCGGTTGTTTGAAGAGGCAAAACAGGAGAATCCGGAGTTGTTCGAGCATTTCGAATTTCACGGGATCGAGACGCGGATCGAGGAGATCGCCAAGCGAGCGGTTGAACTGGCTTCCGAGCAGGAAGGGGGCAAGTGATGGCGATACTGGTTGACAAAAAATCACGAATTATGGTACAGGGGATTACCGGTCGCGCCGGGGCGTTTCATACCAAACGGATGATCGAATACGGCACCAATATTGTCGGAGGAACATCGCCCGGTAAAGGCGGCCAACAGGTTGAAGGCCGACCGGTATTCGACACGGTTACCGAATGCGTGCGTGAAACCGGGGCGGATATCTCGGTGATATTTCTTCCGGCGGCATTTGTCAAAGAAGCCGCGATTGCGGGAATACGCGCGGGATTGAAAACGGTCGTGGTGATTCCTGAACATATCCCGATTCACGATATGCTGTTGGTACGTAAAGAGGCAGTCGCGCATGGGTGCACGGTAATCGGCGGCAACACCGCCGGCATAATCACGCCCGGCGAGGCGAATCTCGGCATCATGCCGGATATCGCGTTCAAGCCGGGACGAGTCGGCACGGTGAGTCGGTCGGGATCGATCACATACTATATCGCCAATACGCTGACCCATGCCGGGTATGGCGAGACGACGTGTGTCGGACTGGGTGGCGACCCGATTCTCGGTTCGACGTTCGATGAAATTCTCGCGAAATTCGAGGCGGACGAAAATACCAAAGCGGTGGTGTTGACTGGTGAGATCGGCGGTGTGTATGAAGAACGCGCCTGCGAGCAGATTTCCAATATGTCGACGCCGGTGATTGCCATGATCGGCGGGATTTTCGCCCCTCCGGGCAAGCGGATGGGGCATGCCGGGGCGATCGTGGAAGGTAAAATGGGCACCGCGAAAGAAAAGCTCGACGCGCTTGCCGACGCGGGAGCGCATCCGGCAAAGACGTTTTTGGATATCCCGAAAATACTCAAAAAACTCGGGGTATAAAAAGAGTGTATGGGGCGTCACACCGACGCCCCGTTTTTTTTCTTGAAAAAATGGTCAAACAGACCGTGGATTGCATATAAATAGAAATCGTTTTTGTTCACAGTCATACAATAGCGGAGGTTGTTATGAGAATTATCCCCGTTTTGTGCGCAGTCGTTATTTTGTTGTATTCCGGATGCGCGGGACCAGTGCCTTCCCACTTACCTACAGCCTCGGAAACCGGTTTATCGGCATCCGATCGTACGGAGAATGCGGGATTCAACAATGGTAACGATATACAAAGAAAAATCATTTCCTCAGCGGAGATAAGAATCAACACGACGGCGGCTGATTCCGTCCATGCAAGGGTTCTGGAAATTGCCAATACCAACAATGGCTATATGGTAAAATCAGAAAATGATCTAACACAGATTCGTATTCCCGCAGGTGAATTCGCAAAGGTTCTCGAAGAGATAGAAACGCTGGGCGAGGTTATCTCAAAGAATATGCGGGGTAAAGACATAACTGATGAATATCATGATCTTGAAATACGTTTGGATAATGCGGAAAAGACTCGCCAACGATATCTGGCATTGTTGGATAAGGCGGAGACCATTGAGGAGATTTTAAGTATCGAACGCGAGCTGGAACGATTGAATAACGAGATAGAATTGCTTAAGGGGAAACTGGAACGATTGTCTCACCTCGTGGAGTATGCAACGATTACCGTGCGCACCGATTGTCAAATTCGTCCCGGTCCGGTCGGA
The DNA here is from genome assembly GCA_964628115.1 of uncultured Ignavibacteriaceae bacterium. GTDB lineage: Bacteria > Zixibacteria > MSB-5A5 > GN15 > PGXB01 > JAFGAL01. The sequence goes on from CAZVNK010000045.1 coordinate 4,234, forward strand.
TATGTGTTTTACCAGATGTATAATGGAGTCAAGTGGCTATTCGTTCGGGATTAAACCCTGAAAATGCCGGCCGTCATATCAGGCGACGTTAATCTCGACGATTTTGTCGTTTTTTACGCTTGCAAGCCTTGTTAAACCTGGATTCTTGTTGCTTTTCGGGCCATGATTTGATATATTTTATAAATCAAGGGTGAACCACGCCTACGTCGATTCCAACAATTCAACCCGACCAACAAGTAACGCGATGCGTGGAGGTAAGCGTGAAAAAACGAGGTTGGTGCGAGTTTAAAAAGGTCAGGGTGGAATACGACATGCAGGTTATTTGGCCGGGAGAACCGGGTAACAATACCCGCAGACCGATCAAACGAATCGGTAATTGTTCGCATTATGATTCGTCATGCAACGGGTATCGCTGTTTACTCGAACCGTCTGCCAATCTCGGAGCCAGCAATCCGTTTCCGGGACAGTCGTTGTAGCCCTCGTCATTCGCACCAAAGGGGACACAAGTCCGGCGAAAAGCCTGGCTGATCGGTCATAACCGATGCCGTCGGGCTTTTTGCGTTATGCCGTTCGGCAGTCGCGATTCCGACTTCTCTTGACTTTTGGGGCAATTTGCTTTAGTTACCGGGGATATTTTTGACTGGAGGAAATTGCCATGAATTACAACGGGAAAGAATACGAGCCGTTCGGCTCGGCATTCAATGATAAAACCTATACCGGCCGCCTGGTCGGGCGAAGCATTACGCCGCGTATTCCACATCGCAAGAACAAAGTGGTCAGCCTTGAGACGGTGATGGAGGTGATTCGCGACGGGGATACGATTTCGTATCCGCATTATTACCGCACCGGCGACAAGGGGCTGGAGATGATCGTCAAAGCCCTGAAGGCACGGGGCAAGAAAGATATCAAGTTATTCGGCAATGCCTATTTCGACAATGTCGATCCATGGTTGATCGAGGCGATTCACGACGGTACGATCACCGGGCTGTACGGCAATCCGTATCGAAAACTGGGGCAAAATATCGTCTCAGGAGAATTGCTTCCGTGGGTGTCGATCGGTTTTTCCCACGGCAATCGGGTGCGTAAAATGCAAACCGGCGAAGTCAATGTTCGGGTGGCATTCGGTCCGGTACCGATCGCGGATGTGTACGGCAATGGCAACGGCATTTACGGCAAGCCGGAACATCTGTGCGGCCCGGTGGCATTGTTTGCGGCCGACGCGGAGTACGCCGAGTATGTTTGCCTGCTGGCCGGGACGGTCAGCGAGACGGTGGTTTTGCCGGCACCGCTTTCCATGGAGCAGGTGGATTTCGTGGTGAAGGTCGACGATCCGGGGTTGAATTCCGGAATCGGATCGGGAACGCTGGACATGAACAAGGCGCGGGCCCATCCGTTCAACGCACAAGTGGCCGAAAATATCACACGGGTGATCAAGGCCGCCGACGTCGTGAAAAATGATTTCGCGTTTCAGGTGGGAAGCGGAGCGGGTCTTTTGATTCTGGAAAATATCCGTCAGATGTTGAAAAAGGAAAAGATTCGCGCCAATTTCTCGATCGGCGGGGTAACGTCGTTGCACGTCGACATGCTCGATGAGGGGACATTGTTCCAGTTGATGCACGGGCAATTGTTCGAGCCGAACGAGCGGATGTTCGAATCTCTGCGCACCAATCCGCATCATAATCAGATAACCGCGTCGTATTATGCCTCGGTGGCCAACAAAGAAGCGGCGGTGAACATGCTTGATCTGGCGGTGCTTTCGACGCTGGAGGTCGATCTGGAGTTCAATTTGAACACGGTCTGTGCCGGTGGTCGGATTATCGGCGGTATCGGCGGCGGGCAGGACGTTGCCGCCGGGGCCGATCTGACGATCATATTCATGCCGCTGGCGACCGGCAAGAACGGCAAGGGATTTCCGAAAGTGGTCGACCGGGTGTACACGCGCACCACGCCGGGCGAGGTGATCGACGTCGTGGTGACCGAAGAGTATGCGGCGGTTAATCCCAAAAGCAAGAGCACGTACAAGAATGCGATTCTGGAACGCGCCAAAGATTTCGGTGTGCAGTTGCTGTCGATTGAAGAGCTACACCGAAAATCGGTCGAAAAAGCCAAAGGATACGGAGAGATTCCCGCGCCGTTGGAGACGACCGACGAGGTGGTGCACGTGATCGAATGGCGTGATGGGACTCTGCTGGATACGATAAAAAAGACGGTTTGACGATTTGACATAATGCGGGGCGACGGTTCGGTCGCCCCGTTTCGTTTTGGGATACATGGGTAATCTTGAAATAATACTCATCGGGGCGGGACTGGCGATGGATGCGTTCGCGGTGTCGATCACCTGCGGGGCGACGATCACGGAAAAACGGAATTTTCAGGCCGTGCGGGCGTCATCATCGTTCGGGTTGTTTCAGGGAGCCATGCCGGTTCTGGGATGGCTGATCGGCACGACCTTTCGCGGCCATATCGTGGCAATCGATCACTGGGTGGCGTTCGGTTTACTGGGATTGATCGGCGCCAAGATGATATATGACTCGTTCCATCAGGATTGTTGCGGCGGCAATTGCATGCTATTGAAACCCGGGACCCTGTTGATGCTTTCGATTGCCACCAGTATCGACGCGTTGATTGTCGGGGTGGGTTTCGCCATACTGGAAGTTTCGATTATACATGCGGCGATATTGATTGCCGTCATTACGTTCGTCATTTGCCTGATCGGATTTTACCTGGGGCGTCATACCGGACGTCTGCTTGGGGGGCGTGCGGAATTCGTGGGGGGGGTAGTATTAATCGGTTTGGGAATCAAGATTCTGATCGAACATCTCGGATGGCTGTAACGTCTCTGTCGAATTCTATTCCGTAACTTCCGGCAAAAGATATTCCTTTTTCAGTATATGAGTCACGGTATCCGATTGGGTTCGGACGGTTATCGTAATCGTTAGAATGCTGTCATTCGCCAGTATCGCGAACAACTCTGCCGGTTTATACTCGTTGATATTGCGTTGATTCACAGCGACAATCTCATCGCCCGGCTTAAGCCCGGCCCGGTCCGCCGGGGAATCTTTCCACAGACCGGTAATGCGCATAACGTCATTGTCATCGAGCCGAATTCGCACGCCGACGCTGAAGATGTTGTTGTCGAAACTCATATCGTCATAGGGGATAATGCGCAATTGATTGGTTGGGTAATTCATCATCGTGACAAATTGCGCGAGAATGTCTCTGCCGATGAGAATGTCATGCACGTCGGCGAAAATCACCGGGACATGCTCGATGGTGAATTCACCGAGGCTGAGGCTTTTGAGTCGTCCCAGGTAGTTGATCGTTTTCTTACTGTACGGCCATTTGGCCATAATGCCCACCGACGAGATCAAATGCGACGTTTGGTAGCCGTAGAGGACGTCGATCCATGACAGCGGCATGACGATACCATAGGGTGAGCCGACGTCGATCATGCATTCCGCGGGGATATGTCCGTCGACCATACCGTCGGCCATCGGCGCGCCCATCATTTCCTGCCGGGTCATCGAGGCGTAATACGTTCCCGCGACCGTGTTCAGCGAGTCGACATTATGGGAGAAGGTCAGGGTTTTGGCGCGGTAGTCGATGGTGACCGTGAAGAATTCGGCGAAATCCGAGCCGATCATACCGTCGTATTCGGTAAATCCCGCCTGTTTGAGAAAATCGAAAACGACACCGATCAGATTGTTGACTTTGACCCCGCCCACGTCGACCGTGTCCAGCACGGTGGAATAAGCCTTGATGTCCTTATCATACGTCGGGACACTCATGCCGTGTTCGAGATGGAGATGATCGGCAAGTTCGGGATTGACAAAAGTCAGGCCGCCGGTATCGAATATAAAGCGGTAGGTACTGCCGTCACCATTGAGTTTGACCGGAACGATGAGCGTGTGTCCGTCGAGTTCGAACGGGACGACGTATTCGGTTTGACCGTCATTAACAACCTCGCCGGTATTCTGGATGGCGAAAGGGGACGTCGCGATCAGGCTGAGGGCAATCAGCACGGACAGGATTGTTGAACGGCGGCGTTTCATGGGCGGGATCCTTTCTCTAATTCTAATGTGTATTAATACAACTTACTTTATTACAAGACGGCGCACAACAGGAAATGTTTCCCTCCATTGACAAGGCCGGGTGGAGGTGTTATCATCTTTCATAATACCAACCCGAACGGCCGGGGGGCTGTTTCCCGGCACAGGTGAAAGAGAATATTTATGGCGGACTTGGTAGCAAAAGTTTATCGCGGCGAGCGCGAGGACTCGGTGCACTCCGGCTCGGTGGCGGTGGTGGATCGCGACGGCAAGCTGACGCATTATGTCGGCGATCCGGAGTTTTTCACGTTCGTGCGGTCATCGTCGAAACCGTTTCAACTTATACCCCTGATGCGGACCGGCGCGGCGGACAAGTTCGAATTTTCGCAGAAGCAGTTGTCGATCATGTGCGGCTCGCATATCGGCACCGATGATCATCGCGCGACCGTGCTCTGGAATCTCGAAGCGGCCGGCAACAAGCCGGAAGATTTGCAATGTGGAACGCACACGCCGATTTTCATGATGATGGCCAACAAGATTCCCGAACATAAGGAACATCTGGACGTGTTGCGTCACAACTGCTCCGGTAAGCATTCCGGATTTCTGGCGCTGGCGCGGTTTCTGGGCGAGGACGTCGCCGATTATCTCAATGCCGATTCGATGACTCAGAAGATGATAATCGACGCGGTGGCGGAGATATATGAGTACCCGAAAGATGACATGGTGATTGCCGTCGATGGGTGTTCCGCGCCGAATTTCGGACTGCCATTGTCGCGGACAGCGGTGGCGTTCAAACGGCTGGCGCTTGCCCAGGGGGGATCGTCGGAATTGACCGAGGCCCTTAAAAAGATCAAAGCGGCAATGACGGCGTATCCGGAGATGGTTTCCGGTGAGGGGCGGTTCGATCTGGCGCTGATGCGGGCATTTCCGAACCGGATGATTTGCAAAGGGGGCGCCGAGGCGATTCAGGGAATGGCGCTGACCGATCCCGAAATCGGGATTGCGGTGAAGATTCATGACGGCAACGCGCGGGCGCTGTTTCCGGTTTGTTGCGAAGTGTTGCGGCAGTTGGGAATCGAGCCGGATGCCGAGCATGAAACGCATCTGGCGAAATTCCGCAAGCCGGAAGTGCGCAATCTGCGGAATCTTTTGACCGGATATATCGTGCCGGAATTCACCTTGAAAAAAGCCTGAGAAATGCCTATTTTAAAAGCCAATGAAAATTATGACCAATACAACCGGGAGGTAACGTGCACGATTATAAACATCCTGCCGAACCCTTCAGAATAAAATCCGTCGAATCGATCCGACTTCTCTCTCGTCAGGATCGAGAACGGATCCTGAAAGAGTCCAAATACAACGTTTTCAAGATCAAGGCCGAGGATATTTATATCGACCTGCTGACCGATTCCGGAACCGGGGCGATGTCGAACGAGCAGTGGGCGGCCCTGATGCGCGGCGACGAATCGTACGCCGGAGCGCGATCGTTTTACCGCTTCGAAAAAACGGTTCAGGAAATCACCGGCAAGAAATTTATCATCCCCTGTCATCAGGGACGGGTTGCCGAGAATGTCTTTTTCTCGAGCGTGTTGAAGGCGGGGGATTATGTCCCCAACAATACGCATTTCGATACCACCCGCGCCAATGCTCAGCACAAGGGGGGAATCCCGGTCGATCTGCCCTGCCCGGAGGCGGCCTCGGATGAGGAAATCCCGTTCAAGGGGAATATCGACGTGGAACGTCTGGCGAGTTTTATCGAGGAAAAGGGCGCGGGTAAAATCCCGGTGGTATTCATGACGGTGACGAATAATTCATCGGGCGGTCAGCCGGTTTCGATGGCCAATATCAGGGAAACCTCGGAAATCTGCAAGAAGCATGGGATACGGTTTTATTTCGACTGTGCGCGGTTTGCCGAGAACGCGTATTTTATCAAACAGGCGGAACCGGGATATCAGGACAAGTCAATCAAAGAAATCGCTCAGGAGATGTTCTCGTATGTCGATGGGGCGCTGATGTCGGCCAAGAAGGACGGTCTGGCCAATATGGGCGGCTTTATCGCTCTCAACGATGAAAAATTGAAGCAGAGAATTATCGAATTGATGATAATAATCGAAGGCTTTCCGACGTACGGGGGAATGTCGGGACGTGATATCGACGCGATGGCGACCGGATTGCAGGAAGTACTCAGCGAGGATTATCTTACGTATCGGGTCGGCCAGATAGAGTATTTCGGGAGAATTATCGAGCTTGCCGGCGCCCCGATCGTCAAGCCGACCGGCGGTCATGCCATTTTTATTGATGCCGGAAGGTATTTGCCGCATATCCCGGTGGACCAGTTTCCGGGGCAGTCGCTGACGGTCGAATTATATCGAGAAGGGGGCATCCGGGCGGTGGAAATCGGTTCATTGATGTTCGGAGGCCTTGATCCGGTTACCGGAGAAAAAATAACCGCGCCGCGCGAGTTGGTTCGTCTGGCGGTGCCGCGTCGGGTGTTTACCGGCAGTCATCTTGATTACGTGGCCGATTGCATTGCCCGTATCACCAAGCGCAAAAATGATTTAAGAGGTTTGAAAATTACCCGTCAAGCGGCGTTGTTGCGGCATTTCACCGCGGATATGGCGCCGATGACCGAAGAGGAGATAAAAGTCGGGTAAAAATAGCCAAAATGTGAATTATTTTGCGCCTCACATCTGCCGATTAGTATACGTAGAATGTATGTGATTGTATCTAAGGTGTTGTGTGGCGAAAGAATACGAAAAAAGGCGGGGATTGTGTTTTTAACTGGCCGGGATTTTGCAAGAAAGAAACAAGCATCCGCTTTAAGTATTTGATTTCTTGACATTTATGGCGGAACTTTTTATATTTTTTCGACCTATAACAGTATGGAGGACATGGTATCGAATAAACGGTTAAAGGATTAAAACGAACTATATGCAAAAGAGGCATACGGCCCTTTAACTGTACGTTCGACTTCCTGTTTCCAGGGTCGAGTGAAGGGCCGGGTGATGCACAACCCGGTTTTATGATTTTCCGCTTGATTGGCATCGTGGCAGGACTCCTGCTTTTACTCGGCGCAGTCGCGTCGGGGACATCTTCCCATTATTCCGATATCGAATTGATCGCTTCGGATCGTTCCGGCGTGTCGTTTACGGCGATGCTCTCCGATCCGATCGAGTATGTGTCCATGAACGCCGTGGATTCTTCGGCGGAGATGGTGCGGACGGTTGCGGTCGGGATTCCCCCGGGAACGGCGCCGGAGTTGATTTCCATGTCTGCGTCGCAGGCGCGAGTATTGCCGTTGTCTCTGGTAGATATGAACGTGCAGTCAAGTCCGGTCGCGGCGAAGATAACCGGCATTCGGACCGTGCGCGGGCGGCGTATCGCGACGGTGGCTTTGTATCCGTATTATCAGGGAGTCTTATACGATCGGATCGATGTTGCGATGGCATTTCGACAAATCGCCGGGGCAGAGGCCGCCGAGTCTTACGCGGGTTCCGATCCGATGTTCGACGCGATATTCCGTCGGGCCGTCCTGAATTACGACGCAATGAAAAGCTGGCCGATTGCCGTGACCCATGACGCATTGAAAAAGCCGGCCGAAAGCGCTTTTGCGGAAGCCGAAACCTGGTATCAAATCACAATCGCGGATCAGGGACTGATCAAGGTGACCGGGCAGGATTTGTCATCGGCGGGCGTGT
>CAZVNK010000046.1:0-11886 GCA_964628115.1 uncultured Ignavibacteriaceae bacterium
ATTATTCTAGTGGGCATGCGCCGCAATGGCGAAGTGATTGCAATGCTAACTGCGAAATCGTGTTTTGAAAATATAGGCAAAGCAGTGTCCGTTTGTTATACATGGGGGCACGCGTGAATAATCATTCTCCCGAAAACTGGTCGGCGGACAAGCGCGTTGCGACCGTGAAACGGATATTCGGGACGATTGCCCCGCATTATGACCTGCTGAATCATCTCTTGTCCGGCGGACAGGACATCCGCTGGCGCAATAAAACCGTGAAACGTCTGTCTGCCGACTCCACTCTGGTGCTTGATATCGCATGCGGGACGGGGGATTTATCGCTGGCAACGGTGCGACGTCGTCCGAACACGACGGTAATCGGTTTGGATTTTGTCAAGCCGATGCTTGAACTGGCCCGAACCAAGACCGACCGCGCCGGATTGCAGTCGCGGGTACATCATACCGTCGGCGACGCCATACGCCTGCCGTTTGACGACAATCGATTCGATGCCGCCATGGTTGCGTTCGGTTTTCGCAACATGCCGGATCGAGCGCGGGCGCTCTCCGAAATGCGACGCGTGGTCAAAAGTGGCGGCAAAGTGCTGGTGCTGGAGATGACACTTCCTCGCAATATGCGCATGCGGCGTTTTTTTGTCTGGTATTTGAATACGGTTATCCCTTTTCTGGGCGGATTGATTTCCGGTAATCGCGAGGCGTATCGATATCTTCCTGATTCCATCGCGGATTTTCTCAAACCCGGGGAATTGACCGGCTTGTTCGAGGGGGCTGGCCTGCTGGATATTCACGCCTTTCCGCTGACGTTCGGTATTACCTATCTGCATGAAGGCCGGGTTCCCTAAACGGCAGTAATTCAATCCGGCTTTTTCATCGACAAACATTTGTATGATACTCGCGGTCGGCGCGATTGTATTTCGATAACCGATTATTATTGACATTCTCGTCGGATACGGGTATCATTTTATCAAGTCATTTCAGTGTCGGTTGTTTTATGAACCGACGTGATGGATCTGAGGACTTGATAAGGTATCAGGGGTGTCAGTGGCATTGGATGAAAGGAAAAAGCGTCCTGCTTTTGAGGGCGCACTGCCGTTTCCCGAGGAGCATTATCGTGATCTCAAACGGCGTCATATTATTCGTCTGGTCCTGACGTATCTTGCCCCCCTGCTGATTCTCATCGTGTATTTTTATTTCATATATACCGCACTCGTTACCGAGAGTCGGCGTCTGCATTTGAAAGCCGTCGCGGAGAATCAGGCCAACACGCTTGATTTGTTTCTATCGGAACGGCTGGTTAATATCTCGAACCTGATTGACGACCCGAAATTCCAGGTGCCGCCGTCTCCCGAAAGCATGGAACGATATCTTAAGAAACTGATCTCCAACAGCGATGCGTTCGTGGATATTGGTTTTTTCGATTCCACCGGTGTCCAAACAGCGTATGCCGGACCGTATCCCTCACTTGAAAACCGCAACTATGCATCGGAAGTCTGGTATCAAACCCTGAAGGAACAGAATCAGGATTATGTCATCACCGATATTTATCTCGGGTTTCGAGAATTGCCGCATTTCACGATCGCCGTTTGGCGGATTGTCAACGATCAATTCGTTGTCCTGCGGGCCACGCTCAGCCCGACCAAAATGTATGAGTATATCATTTCCCTTGAGGGAGCCGGGGAAGTTATCACCTCGATTGTCAACCGCGACGGATATTATCAACTGGTAACGCCGCATATCGGCACGCCGCTGGAATCGTCGACCATGGTGCCCCCGACCGAACCCCGGCTTGGAGTGGAGCGGGTGAAGATCGACGGGCAGACCATTAACTATTGCTATTCCTGGCTGAAATCCGCGGACTGGGCGTTGATCGTGCAACCGTCGTCGCCGGCCGGCGGCACGTCGCTGTCCGGAATACAACTGCGTCTGATCTTGATTTCGGTTTTTCTGTTGCTGTTCGGTGTTTTTATGATTCTGTATCGTGCCCGCCGTTTGGTGGAATTCCAGATCGAATCCGATCGCACCCGTATGCAACTGGAGCATGCCGCCAAACTGGCATCGGTCGGTGAACTGGCCGCCGGAATCGCCCATGAAATCAACAATCCTCTGGCGGTGATTTCCGAAGAGGCGGGGCTGATGAAGGATTTGATGAATCCCGAATTCGGTGATCCCCAGCCTCCGGAAGATCTGGTCGTGCATCTCGATAATATCGAGGAGTCGGTGTTCCGGTGTCGCGACATTACGCGCAAACTGCTGGGATTCGTCCGCCAGACCGAAATGGATTTGAAACCGCATGACATTCACACCATTCTGGATGAGGTGGTGGACGGGATTCTGGGGCCGGAGATTGCGGTGTCGAATATCACGGTGGTTCGCGAGTACGGTGAGAATATTCCGAAACTGGTGACGGACAAAAACCAACTTTTACAGGTGGTGCTGAATATCATCAATAACGCCGTCGACGCTATCGGTCATGCGGTGGGGACCATCACCATCACTACCGAGAACACCGGGAAACAGGTGCGTATCGGTATCGGAGATACCGGCGGCGGAATGAATTCGGAGCAGTTGGATAAAATCTTCATGCCGTTTTTCACTACCAAGGAAGTGGGGAAGGGGACCGGATTGGGATTGTCGGTCAGTTACGGCATTATCAAGAGTTTCGGCGGGAAAATCGAAGTGGCGAGCGAGGTCGGCCTAGGGAGTACGTTTACCATTGTCCTGCCGGTCAAAAGTAAAGTGTGACAGGTATCCGATAGCAAGCGATAGGTAACGAAATGCAAAACAAACGTGTCAAAGACGTCATGGTGCCGTTGAGCGAGTACGGCGTGGTCGATCAGAATGCCACGTTGATCGAGGCGCTCGAAGTATTCGAAGAAGCCATGCGACGGCGCGACCGATCCCGACAGCCGTTTCGGGCGGTGCTGGTTCTCGATGAAAACAAAAACGTGGTCGGCAAACTCGGCCAGCTCGCTTTCCTGAAGGCGCTGGAGCCGAAACGAAACGTTCTGGGGGATATCGGCAAATTGACCCGGGCCGGAGTCAGCGCCGAGTTTATTAATTCCATGATGGATCATTATCGGTTTTTTCAGGATGATCTGGATAATCTGTGCCGACGGGCGGCCGGAGTAAAGGTGAAAGAGGTTATGCACCCGGCAACGGAATGTATCGATGAAAACGCCCCGCTGGGAGAGGCCATTACCAAGATGGTGGCCTGGCAGACGTTGTCGATTCTGGTGACGCGCGGAGGGGACGTCGTGGGGCTACTACGGCTCTCCGATCTCTGCCAGGTCGTCGCCGATTACATGAAAACCATTGTCAATGAATAATACTTGTGCCTCGGAGATAGATCATGCCAAAAATCCTCATCGTTGACGACGAAAATCAATTCAGGATTTCGCTGACCAAACGCCTGAACATGCGCGGTTATGAGACGATCGGCCTGGACGGCGGACAGGAAGCCGTCAAGCTGATTCGCAAGGATTCCGACATCGACGTCATTATTCTTGACCGCAAAATGCCGGGTCTGACCGGCGAACAGACACTCATGGAGATCAAGGGCTTTCGACCGGAAATGCAGATTATCATGCTGACCGGAAATGCCACGATGGATTCCGCTATGGAAACCGGCCGACTCGACGCATACGCCTATCTTGAAAAACCGTGCGATCTCGAAAAACTTATCGAAGTGATCGATCAGGCCCGTGAGGATAAAATCCATGCCATGACCAGGCATGAGGTTGTCCACGTCGAACGGGGATCGGTTTGGAAGTGGCTGAAAGGTTCGCATAATTCGCGACCGGGAGTTATTATTCTCGGCGTGCTTCTGTTCGCCCTGATCAATTTACTCCCGGCGCCACAACGCATGGTAACGCTTCTTTCGGCGCCGAAAACCGGAGCCGTTACCGATCTGCACATGGGATATGCATACTACAAACAGATGCGCGATGGGGAAAACGTTGCCGGTTACTACGGTCGCAGTTACAAAATCGGCGATTATGCGACCAACGCCGAAGGCAAAAAGACCCTGCAACCGCTGACGTCGGAGCAGGCCACCCGCAAAGCCCGCGTGGTGCTGGGGATATTGATCGTGGCCGCTCTGTTCTGGGCGACCGGTGCGGTGCCGGTCGGGATTACCGCGCTGATGGTCGGCGTGATTATGTATTTCTTCGGGGTCCTGCGTCCTGACGACATCGCCAAAGCGTATGCCAAGGATGCCGTCATCTTTATCTTCGGAGTGCTGGCGATTTCCACCGCCATCAGTAAAACCGGCTTGGATCGGCGAATCGGTTTGCTTCTGTTGGGGCCGACCAAGAATCTGCCGCTCTTGATGTTTTTGTTTTTGCCGATGCTGGGTATTGCCTGCTCTTTTGTGTCGGAGCATGCCCTGATCGCGTTTATCATGCCGTTGTTTATCATGGTGTATGCCACGTCGGTGCGGGCGGCCGGTGTCAAACAGGACAAGGCGCTGGCGGTGATGTTCGTGCTGTCGCTGTGTTTCGCCGCCAATTGCGGAGGGCCGGGCTCTCCCGCGGCCGGCGGCAGGAATGCGGTCATGCTGGGGATACTCACCGATTACGGCATGGCCCCGACGTTCGGGCAATGGGTGAAATACGGTTTGCCGTTCGTCCCCGTGATGGCGCTGGTTATCGGGGCGTATTTCTACTTCACGTTTCGCTCAAAATTGAAAGTGAAAAAACTGAATGTATCCATGATAGTTCATCAGGCCGCGGACAAGATCGGTCCGATGAATAAAAACGAATATATCACCGCGGCGGTGCTGGTTCTGTTGATTTTACTCTGGGTGACCACGTCCGATATTTACGGTATGGGCGGGCCGGTTATCCTGTGTATCGTACTGCTGAATGTCTTTCGCATTCTTCGCTGGCGCGATATCGCCGGCATTCCCTGGGACGTGGTGGCGTTGTATGCCAGCGCTTGTGCGCTCGGCAAGGGGCTGGCGGTATCCGGGGCGGCATTGTATCTGGCGGACAGCTTTATCAGCATTCTGCCGGAGTTTTTTAAAAGCGGAGAGGGACTTGCGATGGCGGTCAGCCTGTTTACCGGATTGGCCACCAATTTCATGAGTGACGGCGCGACGGTCTCGGCGATCGGCCCGATTACCATACCGATGGCAACCATATCCGGGACGCATCCCTGGATGGTCGGTTTCGCGACCGCCTTTGCATCGTCGTTCGCCCACATGCTGATTATCGGCACGCCCAATAACGCCATCGCCTATGCGCTGGCCAAGGACCCGGCCACCGGGGAGCAATTGGTGACGCTGGGAGATTTTCTCCGGCACGGGACCGCGGTTTTGATCCTTTCGTTTATCGTACTCTGGGTGTGGGTGTTTATGGGATACTGGAGAATTATTGGTTTTTAAAATACGGGATAGACAATATGGATGAAAAACAGATCAAACTTCTCATCGTCGATGACGAGGTGAAGTTTCTCAACTCCATCGCACAACGGCTGGAAATGCGCGGCTTCGACGTCACCAAGGCGTCGAACGGACAGGAGGCGGTGGCCGCCGCCGAATCCGGCAAATTCGATCTCGCCTTGCTTGATCTGAAAATGCCGGGCATGGACGGCACCGAAGTGCTTGAGGTGTTGAAGAAGGAACATAAGTACCTGGAAGTCATTATCCTGACCGGTCACGGGTCGATGGATTCGGCGGTGGAATGCACCAAGCTGGGTGCGTTCAGCTATTTACCGAAGCCGTACGAACTCGAAAAGCTTCTGGAAACACTCAAACAGGCGTATCAAACGCGTTTGAACAAGAAATTCCAGTCCGATCAGGCGCGCATGGAAAAAATCGCCCGTCTGGCGACGGGATCGAGTGCATTGAGTATTCTCAGAGAAATGAGAAAGCTCGATGACGAAGAAAAATAGGCGACTTGCGGGAATTCCGTCGCGTTGTCAGGTCATTCTTTGCAGGGCCTTGAGGCGCTTGATCCGTTTACGCTCTCGTGAAAGCTGGCCGATCTCCGCGCCGATGATAAAGACGATGGATGAGTAGTAGATCCAGAAGGCGGTGACGACCAACAGGGCATACGTGCCGTAGATTCTTCGTATCGAAACGACATTGGCCAGGTACAGACTGAACAATTGCTTGGCGATCTCCCATAAAACCGCCGCCGACAGAGCGCTGATAAAGACCACTCGCTTGGGAAGTTTGGTCTGCGGTACGGCAAAATACATGATCAAGTAAGCCCCGAAGATTATCAGAAACGAAACGGCCTTTACGGCAAGGTCTTCGATGAGCCTGAAATCCAGAATACTCAAAAATTCAAACTGACCGGCGAATTGCAGGATGATATCGATGGTCGGCAGGATCGTCGTCGAAAGTACCACGTATACCAGCACCAGCAGGATCAAGCCGAAGTCGCGCGCCTTGCCGGTCAGTACCGTACCGTTGGAACCGGCGCGATATATGGTGTTTAAGATCGTTCGCATACTGCTGAACAGACCGCTGGATGCAAACAGCAAACCCACCAGCCCGATGACTCCGGCGATGCTCTTATACAGCCGGAATTCGGTGACCCGGCCGAACACCATCTCCTTGACATAGTCGGCGTACTGCTCGTAGGGGATGACACGATCGATGAACTCGTCGATTTTTTCCGTGATAAACGGTTTTTCCAGAACCACTCCGAGAATCGAAAATATGATCAATACCAGCGGAATGATACACGTGATCAGGGAAAACGCCAGCCCCCCGGCCATAAGGAATGTATGATGTCGGTCGACGTTGCGATACAGGCCGCCGAAATAATGCGCCATAAACTCGCGTATATTGCGAGGATGGAAATGGGTTACGGCGATTTTGCGTAGTCTGGTTCCAATGTCCGACAGGTTTTTCATATATAACGAATAATATGTGAGAAAAAGGCATGACGCAAGATTTTACGTATATAGTTTGCACAAATAACAATCGTCACTCAACCATCTGGTCGATCCGGTTTCCTGGATTCCGCAATTCGACGAATTGCCTTGGTCATACCGTTAAAGACAATGGTATGAAGCGGATATACCGCGTACCAGTAGGCAAATCCGATCAGACCCCGGGGATAATAGCGCGCTGTCTGAATCAGTCGTGATTTTCCCGGTTGTTGCTGATCAACGGTGAATTCCAGCCAGGCCTGACCCCATACTTTCATCTCCGCTCGCAATAACAATTGCCGACCCGGGACATAACGTTCCACGCGCCAGAAATCAAGCGGATCTCCGATTTTCATTTCACCCGGCCGCGGTTTTCCCCGGCGCAGACCCACTCCTCCCAGCGCTCTATCGATACCTCCTCGTATACGCCAGAGCCAATCGGCGTAATACCAGCCGTTTTCACCGCCGATTGAGGCAACCACGGTGAACAGTGTGGCCGAATCGGCCATGACGTCGACTTCGCAGACATATTTCAGTAAATGCGAAGGATCAAGCCCCGATTCCTGATCCGGATAGGAGGCGGCGCTGGAGGACGGATGCGGTGAGTAGGCCCAGACGCGTTCCAGGGCGTTTCGCACCGCCTGTTCAAATGTCATCGGTCTAATATCATATAATTCCAGTGCTTTTCGGTCTTCACAAATTGTCTCCTCACGCAATCCCTCAATCAGCGCCCGCGCCAGGGACGAAGGTATTGGAGTAACCAGGTTAACCCAATAAGATGATAGGCGAGGTGTCAAAACCGGCACCTGTATAAGCATTCTTCGCAATCCCAGAATCCCGGCAACGGTGAGCATCATTTCGCGATAGGTCAACACATCAGGACCGCCGATATCGATAATTTTGTCATAAACAATACTGCGGCCAACACTCTGGCAGAGATATGCCAGAACATCGTCAATAGAAATCGGTTGAGTCCTCGTGGTTACCCAGCGGGGACAAATCATAACGGGCAGGCGATTAACCAGATGATGCACCATCTCAAAAGATACGCTTCCGCTTCCGACCACGACCGCCGCGCGTAATTCCGTCACCGGGACGCTTTCGGCACGAAGTATATCTCCGGTTTCATGACGACTGCGCAGGTGATTGGAACTGCTGGTGCCGCGTTTTCCCAGACCGCCCAGGTAGATAATTTGCTTTACATTGAATTGAGCCGCCAGTTTGCCGACATGGGACGCCGCCGTTTTATCCATATCGATAAACCGGGTCTCGCCGGCCCCCATGGAATGTATCAGGTAAATGACAACATCGACATTTTTAAAGGCCGTTAGCATTGTCTCGGCTTGCAAAACGTCGCCGCGAAACACGGTTACTCGCGGCCATTGTCCCTGGCGGATTTTGACCGGATTCCGTACCAGACAACGGACAGTATGCCCGGCATCGACTAAACGCGGTATTAGCCGACTGCCGATATAGCCGGTTGCCCCGAGAACAAGAACGGTTGCCATACGTGGTCCCTGTTAATTCCGTTTTTCAGAGAATATCTGATCAATGATGTTGCGACGGTATTTAAAAATGCTCCGCAACTGCCGCCTGACCGTCAGCGCGTGCGCGATCTCGCCGAACGGGCCAAACGGCAGGGCATAATGCACGTCATCTTTTATTATTGTCCCCGAATCGATTTCTTCGAACGTGTGCGTATGATGCCAGAAGGCGTAGGGGCCGCGAAGCTGAACATCGACAAAGCGATACGGTGGTTCGAAAGAACTGATCAGGGTTGTCCAGTGAATGCGCATGCCCAAAGCTCTGATCGTGTAATCGATCACGGTTCCGGCGTGCATGTCTATCGGCGTCGGGGTGAGGATGACGAAACCAAGCGACGGCGGCGTGATACGGGCGAGATTCTCCGGTTTGCTGAAAAAACCGAATACCTCGGCGCGGGGTCGTTTCACCTCTTGTTCGCGTTGCAGGGTATACACCTTCATCAGTCGTCCTTCCCTGCGGTTTCGGCCATTCGCCGGATATATGCCGGAACGTCGAATTTGCGTCGACATCCATCATAACTCATGTAGCGGATTTTGCCGAAAATGTCACGCTCGCCCCAGGCGCGATCATGCACTCCGCCGATGCTCCAGGCAATACCGGCATAGCCGTTGGGATCGCGTCCGTCTAGTTCATACCTGTCATTGAGATCGATTGCGACCGACAGCGCATCCTCCGGCGTGGCGCTCCATTCCAGAATTTTCTTGGCCCAGTACATGCGAATGTAACCGTGCATTTTGCCGGTATGAACCATCTCCCGCTGGGCCGCATTCCAGAGTACATCATGCGTCTCGGCATGTTCGAACTGATCACGGGTATAGACGTATGGCCTCGGATCGAAGCGATGTTCGTTCAACGTTTTTTGTGCCCAGTCCGGGAAACCGGCAAAGGTGTCGTATTGATCGGAATAATAGCAGAAGTTGTCCGACAATTCCCGCCGGATGATCAGCTCTTCGATAAATGACTCCTGCGACGGGATATTGTCGCCATATCGCTGAGGCTCGAGTGCGACTCGCTGGGGTGCGATCTGGCCGAAATGCAAATAGGGTGACAAATTCGACTGGGCATCGGCGTTGGGATCATTGCGCCGATCATCGTAAAGACTCAGCTTCTCATTCAGGAAATTGTCAAGAACCGCCCGTGCGGCGGTTTCTCCCGGTATGAGCCGGGTCGTTGCGGCAACGGCCCAATCGGTTGTCATCCCGGCCGGAAGGCTGTCCCAGTCGATTATCGGAACATGCTTACTCCACGCAATCGGATGTTTTTTCAGGTGTGGGAATTCTTGCAGGAACTCTCCCAGTTGCCTTTGGATTTTCGGTCTGATAGTATAGGCCGCGAACTCCCGCTTGTTCGATGCCGACCAGACAGGGACAATATTATGCGCGTCGACTTCATGAAAAGCCCCCTCGATGATGTTCGAAAGACGCTTTATGTCCTGACGGTGTTCGCGAAGCGGGCTGAAATCCGTGACCAACGTGCCGACGTCGTTTTCTGTCATGAAATCCATCAGCACTTCGGCGGGATCGCCGGTCAGCAGATAAAAGGGGATTCCCAGCCCGGCGGCCTTTTGGGCCGACATTCCCAATGCTTTAAACATAAAGGATGATTGCCGGAAAGAAGCGGATCGGTGTCGGGGAGTCAGGACAAACACGATCGCGAGTGGGACGGTGTTTATCAACGCCAATTCCCGGGCGTGAAGCAATGCCCAGTTGTCGGACAGGCGCTGATCGCGATTCATCCAGTATACGACCGCCCCGGATGGATGATTGACCTCACGCACAATACGAACACGCCTTTGATCGATCATATCAGTCATCCTGTGTTTCTTGCATAAAAGTGTATGTATGATCGGGTCTTTTCGGTTTGCAACACATACTACTCACAACGCGGCATACTGCCGGTTTGTTCTGATAACTCATGTCGATTTTATGGCGATAACGTTGTCGGTGATTGTAAGTCGTTGTGGAAGTGTATGTTGTGGCAGTCTTCGTGAGTAATGGATAATGTTGTAATGGCTTCGTATCAAGTCTGTGTGCATTGGATGCGCATGTCGTTATTGCCGGGCAATGGCTCATATCTCAATCGATTATACGTTTTCAGAAAGTATATGTGAACTTATTTGTCTATTATGCCGAAAAATACGATAAGGGGTCAAAAAGAGTCGACAGGATGAGCCGGGGGGCGGATTTTTTCCGTGCGAAAAACAGAATAACTGCTAAAATGGGGGTAAGAGATGAAAACGCTTATCGTTGAACATGATCCCGATTGTCGCCGAGCTCTTTTCAATACGCTAAAGCAATTTGGCGAATGTTGTTTTGCCGAAAGTCGCGATGACGGCGTTGAGATTTTCCGTGAGGCATGGATGGGCGGCAAACCGTTTCATCTGGTCTGCCTTGATATTATGATGCCGAACATGGAAGGAACCGAGTTGCTTCACCTGATTCATGCCAGCGCTCTCGGTTTGACGATTGAGGGATATCCGCAACCACGGATTTTGCTCACCACGACCATGACCGATGTCGATGAGGTTGCGGGATGCTATCGGAAGATTTGCGACTGCCACCTGACCAAGCCGATCGAGTCCGAACAACTGCTGGAGAAATTGGTGGCAATGGGTTTCGAAGCAGGCAGTAAGGCGGTCGTATAGGCCGTGATTTTCAATTGAATACCATATCTGATTCTATTATCGGGGCGGGACAGTATTCATAAATGAGGTTCGTTGATTAATCGACCGGGCGGCTTCAATTCCGGCGGTCTTTCCATCATTAATTCAAGTTGACACGGCAGGGATGCCGGTCGTATTATTTTTCAGTATCATCTCATATCGGTAATAAACATGCAGGTTTATGAATTATTAAGCGTCGGCATGGTTATTCTCCTGGGTTTGCTGGGAGGGAAAATATTCCATCGCCTGAAAATCCCCCGCGTAACCGGGTACATGCTGACCGGCCTGCTGTTCGGTCCGTCGGTGTTGAATTTGATATCATCGGCGACTCTGGCCGACACTCGGATGATCAACGATATCGCCCTCGGATTGATCCTGTTCGCGATCGGCGGCGAAATAGAATTCAACCACCTTCGCGCGATGGGTCGCAAGGTGATCTATATTGCGCTTGCCGAAAGCCTCGGAGCATTCGTGCTGGTGTTTGGTATTACCGCGTTGATATCCGGTGACTGGGGGCTGGCGATTCTACTCGGTGCGGTCAGTATCGCCACCGCGCCGGGAGTAACCCTGTTGGTGGTGCGCGAGTACAACGCCCGGGGGATATTGACCGATACCCTGCTCGCGACCGTGGCGTTCAACAATGTTCTTTGTCTGGTGTTGTTCCAGGTATTTTTCTCGTCCTATTCGCTGTCAAAAGGCGAACCGCCGTTGTCGATCGGCCTGTCGCTTTTCATGGAACTGGTGGTTTCGCTGGGCATCGGGGGCGCTATTGCCGCCATGATCACGTTCTGGGAACA
>CAZVNK010000047.1:0-2462 GCA_964628115.1 uncultured Ignavibacteriaceae bacterium
CGTCGATCCGGAGATTCTCCGGCAGGTGCAAAGGTGGGCTGACGATGAATTCAGGAGTCTGAACGCGCATATCGAGTTCCTGTTACGCAAGGCCTTGCGAGACTCCGGACGATTGAAAAACAAAAACGAAAAAGCGGAATGAACATATCAGCCGATGTTATCCGACTCCCGTGAACGTAATCGCGCGATATGCCGGTCGATGATTGCCGGATCGGCCTGATATCGTTTCAAGGTACGCCGGGTGATTTCGGCTGACGCCTCGACTTCGGCGATAACGACTTCATCGGCGCCGGCTGTTTTCAGCAGACTCCGATCCAACAGGTACCGGGCGCGAACGGTGATATGCACGTTCGGGGCGATCTGCCGCGCCGCCCTGATCGCCTGCCGTTTGGCGCTGGGATCGTTGATAACGATGATAAATTCCCTGGCGTCGGATATCCCCAGGCGCGATAACACTTCCGGTGAGGTGATATCGGCATAAAACGCCCGGTGTCCGTTCCGGCATGCGGTTCGAACGTTTTCCGGATTCAACTCGGCAATGATATACGGCGCGTCGCATTCCTTGAACGCCTGCGCCAACTCCGCGCCCGCGATTCCATACCCACCGATAATCACGTGCCCGGTCAACGCTTCCTTGTTTTCCGAGGCGGTCTCGGCCGACGGGACATTCGCAAAACGACGCAGGAACCAGACCGAGCCGATTCCCGTGGCAACGTTGGGGGCAAGATTCAGTAAAAACGGCGTTACGAACATCGAAAGCACCGCCACCGCGATAAGATTCCCGGCCAGCGTACTGCCGATCAGGGTGTATCCGACCGCGATGCTGATTAACACGAAGGAAAATTCTCCCACCTGCGATAAGGCCGTTGCCGCCATGGCACTCACCCGCAGGGGCATCCGCAAAATCAAACCGGAGATCAATACAATTATGAACTTCCCGGCCATGATCGCGACCAGAAGCAATAAAATCGTGGAGAGATTTTCCATTACTGCCGCCGGATCGAGTAACATCCCGATGGACACGAAAAAGATGGAAACGAAGACCTCGCGAAACGGGATGATATCGGCGAGGGCCTGTTGACGATATTCACTTCCGGCCACCACCAATCCGCCAAGAAAAGCGCCCAAGGCAAGTGACACTCCCGCCGATGCGGTAATCCAGGCGGTTCCGATACAGATCGCCAGTGTGGCCATAATGAATATGAAACGATTGCGCGCCCGTGCGATCATATTCATGAATCGGGGAATAAGCAGTCGCGAGGCAATCAGTACCGCCACCACGACACCCACGGCGCGAAGAATCATCAGCGGAACATTGGAACCGTTATCGCTTTCTCCGGCCAACAGCGGAACCGCCAGTACCATGGGAACCACGCAGAGATCCTGAAAGATCAAAATTCCCAGTGTGAATCGTCCGTGCGGGGCATCGATTTCTCCCCGATGTTCCAGTTCGCGCAAAACGATGGCCGTGCTCGATATCGCAACCACACATCCGATAAAGAATGACACTTCTCGAGACAGGCCGAACGCGCAGGCAATATAATACGCCGCCGCCAGTGACAATCCTACCTGTATCGCGCCGCCGGCGATAATCGGTTTCCACAAACGACGGAATCGTTTTAGCGGCATTTCCAGCCCGATGCCAAACAGCAGTAAAGTCACACCGATCTCGGCTAGCACCGCCACCTGATTGCTGTCGTTGATCAGCCGAAATCCGTTCGGCCCGACCAGAATGCCGACAATGATAAATCCCGCAATCGTCGGAAGTTTGAATCTTTGTAAAAACGCAACGACAAGAACGCCGAACCCGAGAATAATGACAATATCTTTTACGTAATCCAGTTCATGCATCTCAACCACCGTGAAATATACTCTTCATGATAAAAACCTTATGAGTATACATAATGATTGCGAATTGGCTTGTCCATATATATCAGATCGATAAAAATACACACGTACCAAATAAAACGAAGTTTTTTCATTAAAATGTAATAATATTAGAAATAATTGTTGTATTTTTACAACATTCTATTATATTGTCCGTATGAATACGAGAAAGTTATATAACAGAATTGCGGTTCTCAGAGAGGAACGCGGCATGTCACGCAAAGAATTGGCGGAAAAAATCGGAGTGAATTTTCAGACGGTCGGCTATCTGGAACGTGAGGAATATAATCCCAGTCTCGATCTGGCCTTTCGTATCAGCGAGTGCTTCGGGCTTCCGGTCGAGCTGGTTTTTTCAACCGAGCCGATGAAACCGCTGAGTCAGGAATTGTATGAACGAAAAAAACGCGAGGATTAAACCATGCACATATCAATGTCGAAATCGGCGCGGCGGGCATTAATCGTCGCCAGTTATGGCGGCATACTGGCCCTGCTGGGTTTATTTTACTTGATCGAACACCAATCCCGACATCCGGGATTTCTGGTAGGGGCGGGGCTGTAGATGATGGTGATTTTGA
>CAZVNK010000047.1:2513-11561 GCA_964628115.1 uncultured Ignavibacteriaceae bacterium
CTGTGGAAACTGGTACACGCAAAAGTGGAAACACTTGACGAGCGCGAGATTCAAATCGTGCACAATGCCGTGCGGCAATCCTATGGAATTTTCGGAGTAATCTGCCTGGTGGTTATATTTGTCAGCATTTTCACCTATCGCGGTGACACCTCATTCGGCATTTTACTGCTCTGGGGACTGATCTATCTGGCGCATACGCTTCCATCCGCCATCATCGCCTGGACACAGGAGAAAATCTGATCGGAGATGGATACACCATACAATGCACAAACAAAAAAACGGGCACGATCATAAGATCATGCCCGCCGTATAATCGGCACGAGATGAAGGTCTACACATTTAGCCAATAGCTGGCTTTGATCAGGAAAACATTATAATCGTTCCCCTTGAACAACTGACGGAAATCACGCGCCAGGTTGACGTTCTTATAATTGCGATCGAATTCCGGACGCGACCGGGTCCACACCAGATACAATGTGCTTCCGGGGCAGTATTCCCAGCGTATCAGCAGGGTCGAGTTGATATCGGTTCGATGATAATCATAATCGTCGGCATATTCCGGCATAACATCGGAGTACTCATTGTCGCCGATATAATAGCGATGCCGTTCATAGTCAAGACCGTTTAGCAAAGCGACGGCGGAAAGTTGAATCGACAGGTCGCGTTTCAAAACGATCCCGGATGACGCATGTACATATAAATAATGGTGATCGAGATCGGCAAACATCGACCGCCCGTCGATTTCATCGACCCAGCGGGTTGCATTCAAAGCTCTCTTGTAATTTACGCCAAATGAAAACTCCATGTTGCTTCTGGGTCGTAAATCAACACCGATATAATTGGCCCACCAGGAACCACCCCGATCCAGACCACCGCCCGGGTTCAGCACAAACGTGACTTTTTTTCTGGCATCGGTCCCGAGTTGCATCCACCAGCTCCAGGTGGGATATTCCGGCCACACCCAAAGACCATTGCCGCGGGTTTCATCGTCACTGTATCTTTCGCCCTGAAACTGTATGCCATATCCCAGTGTCCAATAGTTGGTAAATTCCCAATACGCATTGTAATCGCCATTGAGGCCATAATTGACCCCGTCATAGTTCCATGAAGCGCTGAAATTGAGATTGTTATAAGACTCGCTGACAATCCACCATTTATCGGTGGTGCGATACTGCACCCAGGAATTGATATTCTTGGTATCATTGCGTGATGTATACCCAAGACGATTGATACTCAACTCGGGGCTTTTGATCGTTCCGCCTACCGAACCGCGAAAATGTTTGCCGCTTATCTTTGATATATCGAAATCGAGACCATAGCCGGTGTTTTCATTATCCACACGGCTGAAAATCGCCTGTCCATCGAACAGCCAAACGCTGTTGCCGGAATACAGCCTCCAGTCGACACCGCCGGTAAGCGCCGGATGAAATTGATCCTGACTCACCGCGGTAAACATGGCGCCAATGCTGGATTTTTCAAACACATCCTGCTTGAGTCGCACGACGGTATAATTGGCCAGCGGTTCCACCACCGCCTCGCGTGTGATCGTATCGGCGGAAAGCATTTCGTACACCCACGCATCGTCAATAAAATTGGAGTCGAGCACCACGTTGGTTTCGGCGGCGTATTCGGCCTTTTCCTCCTGGGTAACCGCGTTTAAAATGGCAATCGAGGTTCCTTTGCCGAGCTTGCCGCTGATTTTGGTCGCTCCCAGAATGGTGGTGGAATTGGGATAATCAGAATAGTAAATACCCTCAGGATCATTGACCCCGCTATACGGCGACCGGCCGATACGACGGGAATAAAACAGCATGAAATCGGTGCTGAACAAATGCGATCCCTCAAGGAAAAACGGTCGCTTTTCATCATAGTAGGTCTCGTACGTGGACAAATTCAATACCGGTGAATCGAGTTCGACCTGTCCGAAGTCGGGATTGATCGTGGCATTGACGATCATGTTCGACGACAGTGAATACTTGAGATCAAAACCGGCATTGCCCATATAGTCTTTGCCGTCGCTATTGCCGATGCTTTTCGGTTCCGTTTCGATGCTGGACACGACATACGGCAGGATTTCGAGGTGACGCGCCGGCTTGATACCGGTCAGCCCGGTCAAATGCCCGAAATTGGACACGAATCCACCATCTTTAAGCGGCGTATACGCCCAGCGGCTGTACTCGTTTTTGTGGCAAACCGTCCGTTGAAAATCGATTCCCCACACGTGTTCATCCTTCTCGGCGAAACGCAGGCAATGATACGGGATTTTCATTTCGCATGACCACCCCCAGGGATGTTGTTTCACGCCACTTTCCCAAATCGCATCCCACGACATATCGCTGTTGTTTTCGTCGTAATAACGGCAGTCCCGCTGAACGCCGGCAACGCTGACCTCGAATGCATGTCCGGTTTGATGGTCATGATAGGGATCGACGCGGAAAGTAACCTTGTCCCCCTCGGCGAAACGATCACGTCGAACCAACTGCCCGGTGATTTTGTCCGGCTCGGAATCATAACACCAGAAAGCCACGTACAGCGCATCATCATCGTACGCCACCGCTACCAGTGTCGACTCGGACGCGGGGATACCCTCGGTCGGTTCGCGTTGAGTGAAATCCCCGGCGAATTCGGCCTTTGGGGATTTCCAGATGTCATCGCTGAGGTCGCCGTCGATTTGCGGCGGATGAGGATTGACCCGAAATGCCCGTAATTCGGGAACAACTCTCTCCCCGGTACCCCTATCGCTGTTTTGTTCCTGAGCAATGACGACCGCCGAAAAGAATAAAAACAAGGGTACAATCATGCAGGTAAGAAATAGTGCACGCCTCACGTTCTCTCTCCTTAATCAATACATTAACCCTGCCAACCTACATGTCCAATTATTGGGACGTGATGTTGTTTTGAATGTTTCGGAAAGATGACGGGATAAACCGCGAGACGGCAAAATCGTTCGAAATCGAACAGACCGAATAAGACAAAAATAAAAAAAGCCATCCCCGGAAAGACATGTCCGAAGATGGCGATTGAAGATTTAAGACGTAATTAACGTCTGCGTGCTATTCACTGGTCATGATAAACAGCGGTTGCATTTCGAAACTTTTGTACTGCGGACGCAGGCGTTCCCAATTATAATGTCTTTCGACATTGACCGTTTTCTTGGTGCTGGCAACCACGTCGATCGGGACATTGTCATAGCGCCCGTTCTTGAGTACCACCAATCGTCCGTGAATTCCATCGAGAATAAGATCCAGCGCCAGGTTGCCGTATGCCATCGGCACGATGGAGTCGATCGCGTCGGGATCGCCGCCGCGAACCATGTATCCGAGTTTTTGATTGATCACGTCAATCGGCTTACCGTTGTTGTATTTGGGTGAGAGTTCCTTGAGTTTGGCCGACACCAGATCACCGATGCCGCCGAGCTTGGCATGACCGTACGCGTCTTTCTCACTATCCTGAAACACCATCTCGCCGCCCTCGAACATGGCTCCCTCGGAAACCAGCACAACCGAATACTTGCTGGGATTTTTCTGTCGATCCTGCGTCAGCAATTCGGTCAACAAGTCGATGTTGAATTTGTACTCCGGGATAACACAGCGATTGGCGGTTCCGGCCATGGTCGGAAGCATCGCGGTAAATCCGGCATAACGGCCGAACACTTCGAGTACCAGAAATCGTTCGTGCGAACCGGCCGAGGTCCGCAGGTTGTTGGTCATCATAATCGTCCGCGTGACACAGGTGCTGAATCCGATACAATAATCGGTGCCGGGAACGTCATTGTCCATCGTCTTCGGGATCGCGACCACCTTGACGCCCTCTTTGTACAGCCGAACGCCGTAACTTAACGTGTCATCGCCGCCGATCGGGATCAGATAGTCGATACCGAGAAAATCGAGATTCTTGATCACCTCGGCGGTCATATCATTGCGCTCGTCGGTGTAGGAATCTTTCAGGTAATCCGGCACCCGATCAAGCGCGACGTGGCCGGGATGAGTCCGGGAACTGTGCAGAAACGTTCCGCCGGTGCGGCCCGCCTTGTTGACTATGTCCTCGGTCAGGACCTGAAAATTATTGCTGTTGTCGGCGTTCTTGTCGCGGATAACCTCCAGTATGCCGGCCCAGCCGCGACGAATGCCGATTACCTGATAGCCTTCCCTGATGGCGCGAATCGTGACCGCCCGGATGGCGGGATTGAGACCGGGGACGTCGCCGCCGCCGGTGAGTATGCCGATTACGCCTTTTTTGGTGTTCACATTAGCCATTGCAACACTCCATACTGCCGAATTGTGCGTCCATACGATCGTAGCCCGGCCGATTACGGCCGGTATTTATCTTTAATACGATAGTTATACCCATAATTTCGGAGAATACATAAGATGCTTTAGCGCGGACACTCCCCAAACCCAAAATAGGGTATTTCAATCGAATCCCCAAATGCTTTTCACGAGGGGAATTCTCGAGAACTACGGTAACCGTATCAATACCGGAGTCTGAGACCAGCACTTTATAAAAAACCTGTAATGTTCCTGCCGCTTCGGTGTCTAAGGGATAGATGAACAGCGATAGGGACCTATTCTGGAAACTGGTTGAGCCGGAACACCTCAGGGCGCGGGCCTTCTGCCGCAAACTGACCGGCGACCGCGACAACGGCGACGATTTGTATCAGGACGCTCTGGTGAATGCCCTGACCGGGTTCGGACGCCTGAACGATCACGGAGCTTTTCGTCCCTGGTTATATCGTATCATGATCAACACATACAAAAACCGGATACGACGCCATCGACGAAAAAAGACCGTGCCGCTGACCGATGACCATGCCGATCGGATCGGGGGGACTCATCCCGCCGAAGCCCGGACGACACGACGACGGCTGGAGATTGCGTTTTCCGCACTCTCACCCGGGGAACGGGCGTTGGTGACCCTGCATGAACTGCAGGGATGGCCCCCCGCCGAGCTGGCAACGATGTCAGGCAAGTCGGAAAATGCGATCCGGGTACGGCTGTCGCGAGCGCGAACCAAAATGCGCGCCGCATTGATTAAACAACTGCGGCGCACCGGCACAACCGAAACCGGCAAACCGATAACAGGCAAGGATACGATATGCATTGCGCAGAAGCCCGTAAACGATTGAGTGCGACTCACGGCGCGGTGACCGACAACGCGACGGATCGCGAGCTGTACCGGCATCTTCAGCACTGCCCCGACTGCGCCCGATTCGCGCAGTCGGAACGAACCTTGCAGAACGATCTGACTGCCGCGTCGGCGGATGATATCGCCGGGGGAGAAACATTCTCCGCGTTACGGGCGAAAGTCGAATCCCGCGCGGTACACACCGGCAGAATGGAGAACATCATGCGATTCATACGGAATCAATACACCGAACGACCGCGTCTGCTCTGGGGGATGGGGCTGGCGCTGACCCTGTTTTTACTGATTACCCTGGTGCCATTGCCGTACAGCACCATTACCGGATACTCTCTGACCATCCCGGAATCGGCCTCGGTCGACCCGGCCCAGACCAAACTGTTGGTCACATTGGCGCTGGCGGGGTACCACGACATCGAAATCACCACCGGCGAAAATGAAAACGATCTGGTGATTGTCAATATCCCCACCCGGGCCGATGCCGACAATCTTGCCGGGGCATTACATGAATTCACCGGAGCGAATCTGGAAACAATCATCACGCCGATTTATCATGATATCTCCGGCACCCTGTATGCCCAGGCAATGGACAAAATCAAATCCGAGAATAAGAAGCCGGAACGAATAAGATTCTCCTTCGATCAGCAAAAAGCATATCTCAACGATTATGAACTGATGACGGATTTCGGATCGTCGACCATGACCGACCGGGAAATTAAAATGGCCCTGATTGACCATCTGGCGAAACAGAATATCACCGAAGATGATGTCGAAATTGATGTGAGTCGGACGGATGACGGAAAATCACGGGTCATTGAAATCACAGTAAAGAATAGTAAGACCGGGGAAGGCATACATGAATTGGCCCTTGATATTAAGAATGATGATATGAACACCCTCATTGAGGGTCAGATTGATTTGAACGAGCCGGGCATTGTTAATGTTACCAACGATGGTGACTATATTATAATGGATCTTAAAGACAAAGGACTGGACGTTTGCACAATAAAAATGATAGTCCCCATTGAATAACGACTGCCATCTCAATGAAAGACACTGTCGAGATAACTTTGGCCATGTTACACTCCATCCCGGCAGTGTCTTTTTATCTCGACATGCCCCAATGGCAGACACCCTGCAACAATTGCCACGACGACGACGGGACCGCGCAAATAAAATAAGACCAACAATTAGGTTTTGATTCATTATAATTCACCATGACAATTTCAGGCCGGGATTTGGCCCGGTCTTTTTTTTTACACCCTGCGAATTAACAACCGTTTGACTAAAACCTTTCCCTTGACCGGAAACGGGGAAGAGAGAAACATTTGGCGATAATACAACGTAAAAAATACTGTCACTTTTAAATTCCATTGGAGGTATGAGAATGAATTCGGATGTACACGCCGATCCGAACACGGTCGCTATTGAACCGACAGCCGAACCCAAAAATATCTGGGCGATCATGGCCGGTGTTTTCACCGCCCCATTGAAGGCTTTTGAAGCCTTCAACGTCAAACCGAAAATCATTATCCCGCTGATCGTTATATTGATCCTGTCGGGGACAACCGCCGTGCTTATGGCGCCGTATCAGGGCCGCGCACAGGTCGACATGATGTCAAAATCCAAGACGATTCCCCCTCAATACATGGAGGAAATGCGAAACAGAGCCGAAAACGTCGATTTGGTACAAAGTTTTTTTACCGGTATGATTCCGATACTTCTACTCAGCCTGGTGGCGGCGCTGATCGCCTGGTTTCTGGGCAAAGTGGTATTCGCGGGTAATGCCGGATTCAAGGCCACCTGGGGAGTCGCGATTCTGGCCTCACTTATCTCGGCCGTTGGGGGATTGCTACGCATCCCTCTGGTAATGGCCAAGGATTCCATTCTGGTGTCCTATGGTCTGGCGGCTCTAATGCCCGGCAAGGATTTTACGTCCATATTGTACTCCTTGCTGTACTATTGCGATATTTTTATGATCTGGGCGGTCATTGCCGGGGGAATCGGCTATGCCGTCATATTCGGCTTGACCCGGGGCAAGGGATACTTGATCGCGGCGGTCTCCGATGGGATATTGATTCTGGTTTTACTGGGCCTGACCATAGTCGGACTGAGTTTTGCCGGGGTGGAAATTTCCTTTCTATAACGACGTTCACCGAACAGATATCAGCCCCGTTGATTTATCGGCGGGGCTTTTTTATGGGAGTTGACATCTCCGACACAATCGCGTATTGATATGAAAACGATAAACGACCGACAACGTTGGAGAACGTCGATGGACTGCAAACAGGAAAAGAACAAACCGGGATGTAATTGCACGTATGAACCCTGTTCGCGCAAGGGAATCTGTTGCGACTGTATTCGCTATCATCTGAGAAGCCGGGAATTACCGGCCTGCTGTTTTCCCAACGACGCCGAGCGGACATTCGACCGCTCCTTCGAACACTTCGCCCGTCTGGTGCGGGAAGGCAAGGTCTGATCCATCACGATAAACACGATTGGCCTGAAGATCACGCGAATACTCGGCCTTCGGGAGCATACGTTTTTAAATGCGGACAATAATACCTATACAGTCCTTTTTACCTTGACAGTATTCTCTTCCGGTTATACATTTCATGATATCTTAAGCTGAAATCAACAGCCGTTGCCACCAACATCATTGAATAAACGCCCGTTTCCCGCTGACATTTTCGGACATCCGGCGTTTTCACCATGCTTATCGAGGGGATCTTTCATCTGTTCGGCGCGTTGATTGTCGCCGCCAAATATCAATAAAGAATAGGAGAATATGAGTATGTTGCATTTGATCGGGTCGCGGGAATATCTGCGGTATCGAATCAGGTCGCCGGATACCACGCGGAAATTTGATGACAAACCCCAAAACCACAAAAGGGAGAGTGACACATGACTAAAAAGTTAATATTCATTGCCATAGCCGTATTACTGCTGACATCACTTGTGGCGGATGCAAAAATGCGGGAGCAACCGGTCAGTTTCAAACACGGTATGAAATTGCTGACCGGTATCGACCGCAAGGTTACCGCACGGGTGGACGTGCCTGCGCTTCTTCGCCAGGACTCCATCCGCACTGCCAGGCGGGAGGTTCCGGAGCCGTACCGGTTTGCGGAAGCGCTGATGACGAATTACACCACCCGGAATTCCGGAACCTGGACCACCATGCCTGACGGGTCACGGTTGTGGCGATTGCGGATTTTTTCGGAAAACGCATTGAATCTCAACCTGGCGTTTACCCGTTTCGACCTTCCCGAAGACGCCAAAGTCTGGCTGTACGACTCCGCCGGCGATTATGTCGAGGGACCTTACACCGCCGACAACCGCAATGATCAGGGTCAGCTTTGGACGCCGATTATCCCCGGAAGCGAAGTCGTTGTCGAGTTGTATGTCCCGGCAGGGGCGTCGCCGGACCCGTATCTCGAAATCGGCCGGGTCAATTACGGGTATCGCAATATCACCGGTATGGACAAATCAGCCGGGGATAAATCAGGAGCCTGCAATATCGACGTGGTCTGCCCGGCGGGCAATGCCTGGCGCGATCAAATCCGCTCGGTGGCACGTTATTCCATCAACGGCACGGGATTATGCACGGGGCAGTTGGTCAACAATACCGATCTTGATTTCACGCCGTATTTCCTCAGCGCCTTTCATTGCGGCGTGGATGCCGGTAACGCCGGGACCTGCGTGTTTTACTGGAATTACGAGTCCCCCAACTGCGGTGATCACGGCGGCGGCTCGCTGGCGGATAATCAAGCCGGAGCTATCTACCGAGCCGGATGGGCCAACAGTGATTTCCTCTTAATTGAATTGCAGGATGATCCCGATCCCGATTTCAACGTGTTTTTTACCGGATGGGACGCGGGCGGGACCACTCCGGGGTCGGCGGTCTGTATC
>CAZVNK010000047.1:11628-11841 GCA_964628115.1 uncultured Ignavibacteriaceae bacterium
AAATCGATAAGTTTCGATAACGATCCGCTGACCAGTACCGCGTATTTTTCCGATGCTACTGATCCTGGCGCCAATCACTGGCGAGTCGGGGCCTGGGATGCCGGCACGACCGAACCGGGATCATCAGGTTCATGTATATACAACACCGCCACCAAACTCTGTGTCGGACAATTGCACGGCGGGCTGGCGGCCTGCACCGCTCCCGACGATCCC
>CAZVNK010000048.1:0-1290 GCA_964628115.1 uncultured Ignavibacteriaceae bacterium
GCATGGCGATATTGCGGATGAACAATTGCCCCGGATCGGTCACGGTGATGATGGCTTCGTTTCTCGTGATTAGATTGTCATCCAGAAACGTCCGGAGTTGTGACAACTCCGTCTTGAAATAATCGGTTGCATCGATACCGTACTGACGGGAGATTTCGTCCAGATCAACGTGGAAATTGCACATCAGATCGGTGATGACCCTCTGCCGGATCAGATCGTCATCGGACAGCTTCAAGCCGCGAAAGGTCGCGAGATGATCGTCGTCGACCGCCTCGTAATATCCGGTAATGCCGCTGATGTTCTGGGCGAACTGTTTGTCGATGTATGAAATCGAGGACATGCCGATTCCCAGCCAGTCCTCGGCGGCGTTGATCGTGTATCCCATGAAATTCCGCCGCAATTTGCCGCGCTTCATGGCGACCGCCAGCTCGTCGTCGGGAAGCACGAAATGATCCATCCCGATCTGGACATAACCGTTTTCCATGAACATCCGTCGGGCGATCAGAAATAACTGCAATTTAATATTGGCGCTCGGCAAAGCGTCCGGCACGATCTTTTTCTGATGCGCCTTGAGTTGCGGAAGGTAGGCGAAACTGTACAGCGCGATACGGTCGGGGCGAAGCGAGATGACACGATTCAATGACTGCCGGAAGGAGTCCGGCGTTTGTTTCGGAAGTCCGTATATCAGATCGAAATTAATTCCGGGAAATCCCGTCTCTCGGCAATGGCGATACAAGTCGATGGTTTTGTCCGCGTTCTGGTCACGACCGATTGCGGCTTGCACGTTCTCATTCAAGTCCTGCACTCCCAGCGAAAGCCGGTTGAATCCCATCTGCTTAAACAGGCCGATTCGTTCCCGGGTCGTGACGCGCGGATCGAGTTCAACCGATATTTCGGCGGTATCGGCAATGTCGAAATGATCGGTAAATATGCGATACGCTTCCCGGGTCTGATCGTCGGTCAGTATGGTCGGCGTTCCTCCGCCCCAGTGCAATTGCGGTACCTGTTTCCGCGCCGACAGCAGGTCGGATGTCATTTCGGTTTCGCGGCGGATTCTTTTCAGATAGTCATCGGCCGAATTGGGATTACAGGTAACATTGGTATTGCATCCGCAAAACCAGCATCGTCGACGGCAGAAGGGGATATGTAAATACAGCGACAACGGTTCATCGATGCGTTTGGCCGCACTGCGAATCGCCAGTTGGTAATCCTGTGGGCCGTAAGTACCACTCCATTCGGGCACGGTCGGGTACCTTCCTGCTGGAGATCAGTCAAGGAAAAGAGAAACGG
>CAZVNK010000048.1:1300-8331 GCA_964628115.1 uncultured Ignavibacteriaceae bacterium
TTTATATGTTATATTATCAATTCCATAAGGAACTTCCGCAAGCTGTGTTCGTCGAATTTCACGGTCATGCGTTTCTCTCGAAGGCGTGCACAGTATCGACCAGAGCGCGGACGTTGTCGACCGGCGTCATCGGCAGAATACCGTGGCCAAGATTGAAAATATATCCGTGATAATCCTTCATGGCGATCAACATCTCCCGCGCCGTACGGGTAATCATGTCCTGCGGCCCAAGCATGAGATACGGATTCAAATTGCCCTGGATGGCTTTTGGATTAAGCTTTGTCGTCGCGGAAGGCAGTGGCGTTTTCCAGTCAACGCTGACGATGTTCACATCGAACCGGTTAATCCTGTCTAACAGGTGACAGGTTCCACGAATGTATAACGATGTTATCGCGTGGTCTTTTTTCAACCCGGCGAAGATGCGATCAAGATAGGGGAAAGACCAGTCGGCGAATTCACTCTCGGTCAATTCTCCCGCCCAGGTGTCGAAAACCTGCACGGCGTCGACTCCCGCGGAGAGTTGCATCTTCAAATACCGGATACTCAGATCGGTCAGCATTTCCAGTACGCGGCGGCTTTCATCGGGATGATTGGTGATGAAGCGATAGACCCGATGCAAATCACGCCGCTCGCGGGTATTGCATAAGTAGGAAAACACGGTAAACGGCGCTCCGCAAAAACCAAGCAGGGGCAAATCCGGCCCGAGTCGCTTTTTGGTTTCAACGATAGCATCGCCGACAAAGCGAAGTTTTTCCGCCGGGTCGAACGAGGTGTACGACTCGACCTGTTGCGGATTCTCCAGAATCGGGGTGATCACCGGTCCGGGATCGTACCGAAGATCGACTCCCAGCGGTTCGAGTATCAACAGGATGTCCGAGAAGATGATCGCCGCGTCAAGGTCGAACCGCGTGATCGGTTCGGCGGTGACTTCGGCGACGGTTTTAGGCGACCGGCAAAGTTCCTCGAACGAGATACGCTCCCGGACGGCGCGGTACCCCGGAAGATATCTTCCGGCCTGCCGCATGATCCAGATCGGCGTGCGTGTCGTATATTCGCCGTTGGCGTTGGCGAGAAATAATTCCTTCTTAGTCATCGGACGTCTCTCCCTGAGGCGTGAAGCGATACCCCGTCCCGAATTCGGTATGAAAATAGATCGGCCGTGCGGGATCGGGTTCGAAATATTTGCGAAAACGCAAAATAAAATTGTCGACCGTGCGCGATGAGGGATAGGCGTTGTACCCCCAAACCCCATCGAGGATCATATTGCGACTGAGAACTTCGCCCGGATGTTCGGAAAACAGTTTCAACAGAAGGCATTCCTTGTTGGACAGGCGGTGCGTCCCGTTGGGCGTACGTGCTTCGAATTTCTTGAAGTCGATACTCCCTCCGGGAAATTCGTACGTCGCACCCGATGTCTCTTCGGACGCCAGCCAGGTTTGACGACGGAATATGGCCTTCATGCGGAGAATCAACTCCTCGATATCGAACGGTTTGGTGATATAGTCATCCGCCCCGATGGCCAATCCTTCTTTTTTGTCGTCCAGACGATCCCGCGCCGTGAGAAACATAATCGGCACCGTGCCGAGTTCGGAGCGTATCCGACGGCAGACTTCGAGTCCGTCGATACCGGGAAGCATGATATCAAGCAGGATCAGATCGAACCGCCCGGCATGGTACTGCTCCATGGCCGTGTTGCCGTCGGCCGCCCAGAGCGTCTCGAATCCCTCGGCCTCAAGATTCAACATGATGCCTTCGGCGAGATGCTTTTCGTCTTCAACCAAAAGGATGCGTCGTGTTTTCATGTCGTCGTTTTGAACTTCATGGTGACTTCACAGCCGCCGTGTTTTCCGTTTCGCATGGAGATGGTTCCGCCGTTACGGCGAACAAACTCCCGCGCAATATACAATCCCAAACCGCTTCCGGGAATGGATTTTTCATTCCCAACACCGCCGCGATAGAATTGTTCAAAAATCTTTTCGGTTTCTTCCGGTGCGATACCGGGACCGTTGTCGCTGAAAACGATTTCGGCCCGGTCATGCACCCGATGCAGACTGATGCCGATATGTATCCGATCCGATGCGGCGTATTTGAGTGAATTGTCGATGAGGGTATCCCACACACGAGCCAGCTCCGATGCGTCGGCTCGAATGAACATTTCCGGTTCACAGGAGCAGTCGACCGTTCCTCCGACGGCATGCACCCGATCTTCTATTGACGAAGCGAACCGGGATAATTCCTTCGACAGGCTGATATTCTCTCGACGGGAGGCGTGCGTGTCTTCCCAGAGTGAGCGAACCTGAAGAAGATTATCGATCAGGTCGTTGAGGCGCGCGATATCCAGTTTCATTTTGGGAACCAACTCCCGCGCCAGCGAAGAATCGAATTGTCGGCGTTTCAACGTGTCGAGAAACAGGTTAATCGCGGTGATCGGAATTTTCAATTCATGCGTGATACTTCGCACGAACAGAATATGTTCCTGCTCCAGTCGGCGGGCGCGTTTCATGGCGCCATAGATCATCCACGCCCCGAGAAAAATCAGCAGAACGAAAAAGCCGCCTTCCATGGTAAGCATCCGGCGATGACGAGCTTGCTCGTTTTCAATGAGCGAGAAACCCTCGGGGTCGATTACCACGTATTGCGGTGAAACCCATTCGATTTCGGTCAACTCCCCGGTCGGGGGATGGGAATAGGACAAGGACGCCTTTCCCGTGAGAATTTCCGCCGGGTATTCCCGATTCAGAAAGACGACGATACTGCCGCGAGCATTCGTGAACACATAGTACAGCGAGTCGGTTATCTCACGCGACGGCAAAGTGGAAAAATCCGCAATACCGGAAATCGAAGGCCAGGCGGTGTAATTCGCGATGGCTTCGACGGAGAAATCATCGTGCAGGCCTTCGGCTATTGCCCGGTGCATGGCGCGATAATGGCCGTTGAGAATGGTGATGATGCAGGTTTGTTTTTCGGTCAGGGCGAGGGTGAGGGTATCTTTGGTGTGTGCGGTCGTTCGTACCTGAAAAATAATCCACCAGATCATTTGCGCCATAAAAACAACGGCGAGTATGCCAAACAGAATTAACGCCCGGCGGGAGGTTGCCAGCGATAGTGATTTCATCGCTATTGAGATGTTGAGACGATGGTGCGCCGGCGGTCGCGGGAATCCGAAACCTCACGGTCACCGTCCATATCGATTATTTCCTCGGCCAACTGCTTGACCGGAAGGAAGGTTGCCCTTGCGATAGCCTTGTTTCCCCAGTGCTTCAACAATTCCCGGTCGGCCGGCGACAGATGTGTCAGCTTGGTTTCGAACAACTGCTGAAGACTTTCCAGCGCCACGTCGCGGGATTCTTCCGCCGCCGACTGCATCAACGGCGTGATCATTTGCGAAAACTCCTTTTTCATGAACAGCTTCAACTGATCTTCGATAATGCTTCCGGCCTGGTCGACAATCTTGAATCGCTCGCGGCGGTTGCTCCGTGACAGTTTGTTCAGACCCTCCACGTTCCACAGTTCGACGTCGGCAAGATCGGCCACGTCGGCATGGAAATCACGCGGGATGGCAAGGTCGAACGCATACAAAAGACCGCTGGAAGGAATGATACCGGACAAATTGTCCCTCGTGAACAGCGCCTCGGACGATGATGTCGCGGATATGATCACCGTCGGATGATAATTACCTTCGATAAAACGTTCGAGACTTTCCACCGAACCATCGTATTTTCGACCGAGTTCCTCGACCCGCGACGGGGTTCGATTGACAAACAGCAGGGGATTGTCGAATTTACTGCGAATGCCGCGCGCCAGTTTCTCGGTCATCGGGCCGGAACCGACCATCGCCACGATAGCATCGGGATTCTCAGCGAGGATATCTTTGAGTTTGACCAGCACCAGCGACGCCATCGAAACCGGCTTTTCTCCAATAGTGGTTTCGGTCCTGACTATT
The DNA here is from genome assembly GCA_964628115.1 of uncultured Ignavibacteriaceae bacterium. GTDB lineage: Bacteria > Zixibacteria > MSB-5A5 > GN15 > PGXB01 > JAFGAL01. The sequence continues at coordinate 5,244 of CAZVNK010000048.1, forward strand.
TTGGCGGTCTTGAAAGCCGAGGCAAACAAACGGTCGAGCACCGGCCCGACAAAGCCGGAGTCACGGCAGAGTTGATACGCGTCTTTCACCTGTCCCAAAATCTGCGCCTCGCCGACCACGACCGAATCCAGCGATGAAGCCACGTCGAACAGATGTCTGACCGCATCGCTTCCCATGCGAAGACTGAAATGATCCGGCTCAAAATCAATGCCGGCCGCGCGGTTGCCGTCTCCGAAATAAAAATCGAGAATGCCGTTGCGGATGGTCGTTGCGGAATGTCCGTCTTTTAACACCACGACGAATTCAACCCGGTTGCAGGTGGCGATATATACCAGCTCATCCACGGGCAATGCGGCTTTCAGAACAGCCAGCTTTTCGGCGCGTCGGTCGGGCGCAATGGTTAGCGCCTCCAGAAGCCCGATCCCCGATCTGCCGATTCGGACCGAGACAGTTGCTATATTAGACGTGATATCCCTCATGTGTAAAAAATAATACGATTTGAGATTGGTCAAGATGTCATGAAGGTGTCATAAAATAGAGAAATTTCATAAAAAAGTAAAAGCCTATTGTTAAGTATGGTAATGACTTGCGGACGCGTGTTTGCGATAAGGCGCGCGGGCGGGAAAATAAACGGGGACTGCATAAAACGAGAAACATATAGGTAAGTGCTTACGTAATATTCTGTGTGTATTGTTTCTGATTTCACGACTAAACGACAGGCCGTAATGGATATTATCAAACAATTGGGGCCGTTGGCATTTGCCAGCCGCCTGCGGCGGCTTTCGGAACAATTGATGAAGGATGTCGCCGAAATCTACCGTCAACAGACCGTTGATTTCAAACCCCGCTGGTTTCCGATGCTGTATTTACTCAATCAACAATCCCCGATGAGTGTGACGGATATTGCCAAAGACCTCGGATTGACCCACCCGGCGATCAATCAAATCAGCGGCGCGATGCTCAAGGCGGGACTGATTTCATCACATAAGGACGATAACGATGAGCGGCGGCGTCTGCTGGGCCTGACCGGGAAGGGACAGCGGATTGCTTCGGAATTAAAACCGATCTGAGATGATATCTCACCGGCGACGATGCAATTACTGCGGGAATCCGGCACGGACATTCTTGCCGGACTGGATCGAATCGAATCGTCGCTTGCCGAGTGTGGAATGAAAGACCGTGTCCAAAACAGAATCAAACGCCGGCAGTATGCTCAAATCGAAATTGTCGAGTATCGACCGGAATACAAGAAACATTTCCAATCGCTGAATCAGGAGTGGCTGAAATCGTATTTTCACATTGAGCCGCATGACAAAGAATTCCTTGCCGATCCGGAAGGCCGTATTCTAAAAGACGGCGGGTACATATTTTTCGCCAAACTCAACGGCGATATTGTCGGGACGGCCGCGTTGAGAAAAATAAACGAGACAACCTATGAACTGATGAAAATGGGCGTGACCGCGAAGGCGCGGGGAAAACAGGCCGGCAAGAAACTGGCGGTGACGGTGATCGAGAAAGCCAGGGAGATTGGCGCCGGGATCGTGATACTGCATACCAGCCCGAAACTCACGGTCGCGGAGAAGTTATATCGTCAGCTTGGTTTTGTCGACCATAACGGCCCGGACGACGGATCGTCCCAATACTCTCGCTGTACCGTCGGCATGAAACTTGATCTCAAACAATGGAAAAACCCCGAAGTGGAAAAATCGTAATAATCATAGGAGTGTAACATGAACAGCCGCTCGCGTTCAAAACAAATGGATTTGAAACGGTTTCTCATCGCAACCGTGATCCTGATCGTCCTGCTGGTGGTGGTCGCGACGACCATTAATGCCCAGATGCCAGGCAGGACGGATATCCCTGAAATCGACGCCGCCATGCGCGCCGCGATTATTGACAGTGTCACCGCGAAGCTCAATACCATTTACGTGTTTCCCGACGTCGCCGAAGAGATGGAAATATACGTGCGCAAAAGACTGAAAGAGAAAAAATACGACACGCTGACCGATCACAGTCAGTTTTGCGAAGTGCTTACCGACGATTTACGCGACGTGTGTCATGACAAACACCTGTGGGTAAGCTATGCCGACGACGAAAGGCTCAGGTTCGCCGCCACCGACAGCCTGACCGACGATCAGCGAAGGGAAATACAGCGACGTAGTGCCTATGACAATTACGGATTTTACAAACTGGAACGCCTGACGGGGAACGTCGGGTATCTCGACCTGCGTTCATTTCGTGACGCCTCCCTGGCAGGGGAGACGGCGATTTCAGCGATGAAATTCCTGAGCAACAGCGACGCGCTGATTATCGATCTTCGTCAAAACGGTGGCGGCTCGCCGTCGATGATACAGCTTATTTCGTCGTATTTCTTCGAGGAAAGTCAGCATCTCAACAGCTTCTATGTGAGGCAAACCGATTCGATCATGCAGTTCTGGACGCAGGCGTATGTCGACGGCAAAAAGATGACCGATATCCCGATTTATATCCTGACCAGCGGGAATACGTTTTCCGCCGCCGAGGAATTCACGTACAATCTGAAAAGCATGAAACGCGCCACCATTGTCGGTGAAACCACCGGCGGCGGCGCTCACCCGGTCGAACGGCATGCCATCGCCAACCTACATGTCGTGATGTCGGTGCCGTTTGGCCGGGCAATAAATCCGATTACCGGTACCAATTGGGAGGGAACCGGCATCGCGCCGCATAGCGAAACACCGTCGGAGCTTGCATTGGAAGTCGCGCATATCGAAGCGCTGAAAGCGATATTGAAAAACACCACCGAAGAAAACCTCATAAACGGTCTGACTTGGACAATCGCCAATATGGAGGCCCTGCAAAATCCGGTGGTGATCGACGATGCAATCATGCAAAAATACGCCGGAGTGTACGGCCCCCGAACGATCATATATGAAAACGGCATGTTGACCTATCAGCGCGAGGGACGACCGAAATTCCCGATGGTCGCGATGTCGGATGACAAAACAGGCTCCTCCTGGTTATACGATCATCTGTCCCATTCTCTAGTCGACCATTCGCCCGGTCAAGCGCTTAGTCGTGAGGATGTTCGGGATCCTTGCGATAATCT
>CAZVNK010000048.1:8341-10027 GCA_964628115.1 uncultured Ignavibacteriaceae bacterium
CGATGGTTGCGATGTCAGAGGACACCTTCGTGTTCAAGGACATTGCATATTTCCGCCTGAAAGTCGAGATGGACAACGACGGCAATCCGACCGCATTGATCGGGCTGTATGACGACGGCCATACCGACCGTTCGCCCAAAGGCGCGGGAGATGACAAGCAATAAGGGGGCATAGTAACCCATTGAGGGTATACTGGTGGTAACCAATCGCATCCGGGCAGGTCCACCCCCTGCCCGGCGATTGGGTGATTGGATCACATCTGATTTTCTATTTTTGTTATTATGTCTCGAAATGAAATGGCGATTTTCTGAGCTTCATCCGCATCCGAACATTCCTCAATAATCTCCGTTATTGGTTCACCATTAAAATAGGCGGCTGTTTTTTCGTATGATTCTGCCCTCGATTCAAGGGCATCGATGATTTGAAGAATGTCAAGCCGTGGAAGCTTGATGTCGATAGCATCCTTATTCATGAAAAATCCCCTTTTTATCTTTTAAAAATATTTTCGCGATGATATTGTAAGGCCATTCTATCGGGTTCAAACCGTTGCGGAAGAACCACTGGTTTGTTTTCAATATCAATAAACGCCGCTTTACAAAAAGCTGTCTTACATTGTTCCTTTAATTGCGTAGACAAGATAATATGAAAAGAATCATCAATAGACAATAATCCCCGGTCGAATGCGCGATCATGCAGTGCGCACAACGCAATTCCGTTTGTCGGATCTACGCGTCTATTTGAATCCACGCTCCATGGAATAATATGACTGGCATTAAGCAATTCTATATGATTCAACTGGCAGATAGCACATGAGTTGTCATAAGATGCTACAACAACAGCGCGAAAGAAACTCTGTGTTAATCTGATTTTTTGTTGCGTTACTGTCTCATTATGCTTCCTATTGGTAAAGTCTTTGTCGATGATATCGATGCCTTGTTTCGATTTTTGTGATATTCTATTATAGGCTTCATTGCTTTCTAATGCCAATTGCTCCCAATCATTATTGAATTCCTTCCATATTTCGATATCGTTTTTCCCCACATGCTTTAATCCTTTTACATTTCGTTTTTGATGAGCCGGATCAAGACTCGCAAAGTTTACCAATTTCATGGCAATGGCATTTGGTGTTCTGTTTATAATTTTGGCAAGGGCGATTACATCCGGATTTACACTGTGAATTCTGCCGAATGGCAATCGACAATAGAGATTAAACGCAATGAGTAATTCATCACGATTCCAGTTTCTCCTTTTTGCCGATGTTGACATAATAGAATATTGTAAAAAATCCAAATTATGTCTAAAACATATGTATTTTAAACTGACACGCAAGCCTCCGGCTTGTTTTTCTGAATCCTTTTCGATATATTCCCATCTAATATGGATGAGAGGAAATTGATACAGCTGGCGCAGGGGGGTGACTTTAACGCCTTTAACACCCTGATTGCTGAGCATAAGGATAAAGTATACCGGCTGGCGCTCAAATTGACCGGCAACCGGGAAGACGCGGAAGATATAGTGCAGGAAACTTTTCTCAAAGCCATCGACAATATCGACAAGTTCCGGATGGAAGCGTCGTTCGGCACCTGGTTGTATACGATCGCACTCAACAACGTGCGGGCGCATGCCGGCAAGGACAAGCGGATGCCGCTCAAGCCAATCGAGGAATACCTTCCCAGCGGGCACACG